>JAVEVZ010000251.1:0-4486 GCA_034004805.1 Spongiibacteraceae bacterium
CTGCACGGTGGCGAACAGGCTGCGCTCCATCAGCGGCCAGTTGCTGTCGGTACTGACCTCGGAGAAACCCCTGGCCATATCCTGCGCCAGGTCCAGAAGGTCGTAATCCAGCACTTTCTGGCCGCGCCGGTTGACGAATACGAAGTGCTGCAGATCGTCGATCTTCCATGCCAGGCGCAAGCGGTCCTCTGGCTGATCGCGGTCCAGGTGCCCGAACTCGGCGCCCACCTCCACATTGCGCGCCCTCGACAGCCAGCGCCCCATATCGGGGTGGTTGGCTTCCAGCTGGCTGTATACCTCGCCGGGGTTGCTGGCGCCGCTGGGCTCCCAGCCGGGGGTGGTTGTGGCGATCCCGCTGGCGAGATCGGCGCCGCCCTGCAGGGTTTCCCGCAGGCGCTGCAGCACTGGCTGGTGGCGGTAACTGCCGGGGAATACGCTGTCCAGCTGGTGGCTGATGCGGTCCACCAGCGCCAAGGCCTCGGTCGGGTCCTGCAGTGACTGGGGATCGCAGAGCCAGTGGTACAACTGTTCGATCGCCGTCAACTGCTCGCGCCAGCCTGCGTGCTGTTCGTCGTTCTTGATATACGTGAGTGTCATCAGCTCGCGCCAGCCATTGTCGATCAGATCGACGACCAGCTGCGGGATGGCGGTGGGTGGCAGGCGTCGCTCCAGTTCGCGGGCCACGGCGCGCTGTGCCTTTTTGAGCTGCTGGCGGCCCGCGTAGGTCTTGGTGACCCGCTCGACGTTGCGCCGGTAGGCGCGCTGCTGCTGCTCCAGTAATTGCTGCAGTTCGGTGTGTGCCTGCGCGAAGCAGTGGTCATCGCCGCTGTAGTCCTGCAGCACCGTGTCCACTACCGCGCTGATACGCTTTTCCAGCAGTTGGTTGGGCAACTCGGTGCTGTCGTAGAGCACGGCGAGCTGGTTGAGCATGGCCCGGGCCGGGTGGTCCGGGCTGTTGAAGCGCTCAGGATTGGCCAGGGCAGCCTGGGCCAGTGGTGCCTGCAGGCGCTGCAATGTGCTTTTGGCTGCGCTGGTCAGGTGGCCGTTGTCTGCCAGTGTCGTGAACACCTGGTCGATCAGGCCGATGATGTGCCGCTCGCTGTCGGCCAGTGCCTTGCCGTCACTCTCCAGGCGTTGCAACAGCGGTGCCCCGCTGTCGGCGAGGCCTTCGGCCAGACGTTGCTGCAGGCTTTGCAGCACCGCCATGACCCTGCCGGTGGCGGGCCGTTGTGTGCTTTCTGTATCGCTTGCCGTGCCCTGGTGATGCAGGGACAGGGCTGTACTGAACAGGCGATCGGCGCTGGCGGGGGGCTGGGGCTGCGGCATCCCCGCGTCAGAACCGGTACCGGCAACGCCGACGCCGGGCGCTGGCGCCGTCGCGGGCGACTGCAGGCTGGGGCGCTGGCGCGCCTGGCGATGCCATTGCGCCTCCAGATCCGGCAGTACACCGGCCTGCTTCAGGCGGTTGTTGAGGCCGTCGATCAGCTCCGGAAAATGCGGGCCGACGGTGCGGTCGAACAGTGAGTAGACCGTCGGCAGGCTCTGGCTCGCCAGGTTGACCTGGCGCAGGGCGTCTTCGAGGGCGCGACAGAAATTGCCGATACCCAAGGGCTGGTGGCGGCGGCTGAGCTGCTGGTCGAGCAGGCTGCCGACGCGCTGTTCCAGAAAGTGCAGCGGTTGGTAGAGCTCGCTCTCCCATTTGCGGACCACCTTTTCCACCGATAACCAGTCTTCGAAGCGCTCCAGGTCCACCAGTTCGAGTTCGCGCTTGCGGGTGTCGCGCGGGTCGTCGCGGGCTTCGGGGCTGCTGTCCTCGATGCGCGCCCGGAGGTAGCGCAGGGCGAGTTGTTTGATGGTGGCTTCGCGGGTCTTGAGGTTGGCCTTGAGTTCAAACAGCTGGCTCTGGTCCTGGTTGTTGGCCGCCCACTCCGCCATGCGAATCAGCTGCACGTCGGCCTCGTCGAAGAAGTAGTCCAGCAGGCCGGCGTATTGCTGACTGGCGTAGCTGTACAGTGTTTCCAGCAGGCGCCGGCGGTCGGTATCGGCGGGCCGGCCCCCTTCGTCCCTGGAGTGATCCAGCAGCTGCTGCAATTGCGGGCGCTGATCGGGGTTGGGGGTGAACGTGAGCAGCCGACCGTTGATGGCCGTCAATTGTCCGGTGATGCGCAGCGGCGGGTGCTCGATCCTGAGCTCAGCGACGTCGCCCACCAGCAGGTGGGTATTGCTGTCGCCCGCGCTCAACTCCAGGCTGAGCCGCGCAACGTCGACCGCCGCCACCTGACAACGCAGTGGCGGTTGGCCAAACAGGCTCAAACGGGCGTGTTGCTGACTGCTCACCTTGCGCACCTCCAGTTGCAGTGCCCCGCGCAGATCCGCGCGACGGGGGCACTACGACAGGATAGTCATGCGCGCGAAAAAGCACTATGGACCGGGAGGCGCTTTCTTGCGATTCGTCCAGCCAATCGGGTGGCAGGCCGGGTTGTGGCAGCCAGGCTGGTCAAAAAACACCCGCCCGCAGCCCGCCAAGGTGGTTTTCCTGACGTGTCGCCGGTGCTGAGGGCCCGGCCCTCGCACACACCAGGCATTGGACACAGCTGGCGAACAGTGTTTCGGGCCTCCCTAGACCTGGCGCTCGCGGCTCTGCCAGTACGGGTCGCGCAGGCGCCGCTTGTAGAGCTTGCCATTGGGGTCCCGCGGCAGTTCCGGCAGGTAGTCGATGGAGCGCGGCCACTTCATCTTGGCCAGCTGGCTCTGCAGGAACGCCATCAGCTCGGCGGTGAGGGCCTCACCGGCCTCTACCCCTTCGGCGGGCTGGACCACGGCCTTGATCTCCTCGCCCCAGTCGTCGTTGGGGATGCCGAATACCGCGCAGTCCGCCACCTTGTCGTGCAGTATCAATGCGTTCTCGATTTCCGCCGGGTAGATATTGGCACCGCCGGAAATGATCATGTCGATCTTGCGGTCACACAGAAACAGAAAGCCGCGCTCATTGAGATAGCCGATATCGCCGACGGTAAAGTAATCGCCACGGCGGTTCTCCGCGGTCTTCTTCTGGTCGCCGCGGTATTCGAAACGCGCGTTCTGCGCCATCAGCATATAGACCATGCCCTTTTCGCCGGCGGGCAGTTCGTTGCCTTCGTCGTCGAGAATTCTGATGTCCGCCGTGGGCCAGGCCTTGCCCACGGTGCCGGGGTTTTCCAGCCAGTCCTGGGGCGTGCACAGCGTGCCGCCGCCCTCGGTGGCGGCGTAGTATTCGTAGATGGTCGGCCCCCACCACGCGAGCATGGCGCGCTTGATATCGGGCGGGCAGGGCGCGGCGGCGTGGATCATGTTGCGCAGGGAAGACACATCGTAGCGGGAGCGCACCTCCTCGGGCAGCTTCAGCAGGCGGGTGAACTGGGTCGGCACCATATGGCTGGTGGTAACCCGGTATTTTTCGATCAGCTGCAGCATGCCCTCCGGGTCCCATTTGTCGACCAGCACCACAGCGTGGCCCATATGCAGCGCGGTGGACGCCCACACCAGCACCGCAGTGTGGTACAGGGGTGAGCCGCAGAAATGCACGTTATCGGCGCCGGGCTGGATGCCGAACATCATCTGCATCATCGCGTACAGCTCATGGGCCGTTTCGGGGTCCAGCCCGCTGAGGGGACGGCGCACGCCCTTGGGCTTGCCGGTGGTGCCGGAGGTGTAGTTCATCACGGCGCCGGCGGTGCGGCCCTCGGGCAGGGTGTCGGGCTGCCCCTCGCCCAGCGCGGCGAACGGCCGGAAACCGTCGACGCGGCCGATGGCGAAGGCGCCGCTGTCTGGAAACTTCGCCTGCTGCTTGGCGGCCAGCGCGGCCTCGGCCACTTTCTCGTGGACGATAAACGCCTTGGCGCCGCTGTCCTCGAGAATGTAGGCGATCTCAGGGCCGGTCAGATGCCAGTTGATAGGCACCATATACAGGCCAGCCTGGGTAACGGCGAGATTGGTGGCGATAAATTCCCAGCAGTTGGGCGCGATGATGGCCACCACATCGCCGGTCCCAAGACCGAGCGCGCGCAGGCCGTGGACGATGCGATTGGCTTCGCTGAGCAGTTGCGCGCGGCTGAGCTCCCGGCCGCAGGGGTCGACCAGCGCCAGTGCGTCGCCGTTCTGTTGTGCCAGATGCCAGAATCCCAGATTGGCCATGATTGTTGTTCTCGCTGCCGGTGGAGGGGGTCAAACCTTGGACTATATCACTGGGTGGTGACGAGCGGGAGGAGGCTGAATGGGAGACGGGAGGCGCTGCAAGCGGGCTGAACGTCTGACGCTGGACGTCTGACGCTTTGGTGTGCGGGTTGCCGGGTTAGTGAGACTCTGACTGCACGCCGGACGCGAGATCGATAGCAATGGTTTTGGTTTTAGCGTCAAGCGTCCAGCGGCAGACGTCAGACTCTTCAAGCGGCGTCTGACGTCAGACGCTTTCAGGGCCACGCATTCAGCGCGGCCCTGAAAGCTCATG
>JAVEVZ010000252.1:0-4485 GCA_034004805.1 Spongiibacteraceae bacterium
CAGGCATTCAGGTGCGGGGTTATCTGTCGCAGCTGGGTCCGGTGACCATTGGCAAGGTCGACTGGAATGTAGTGGACAACAACCCCTTCTTCTGTCCCGACGTGGACCAGGTGCCGGCCTTGGAGGCCTACATGAATCAGCTGCGCAAGAGCGGCGATTCGGTGGGCGCGCGCATCACTGTGGTGGCCAGCGGCGTCCGGCCAGGTCTGGGTGAGCCGGTCTTCGACCGCCTGGACGCCGACATTGCCCATGCGCTGATGGGTATCAACGCCGTCAAGGGCGTGGAGATCGGCGCGGGCTTTGCCTGCGTGGCACAGACCGGCAGCCAGCACCGCGATGAGATCACGCCCCAGGGCTTTGTCGGCAACAACGCCGGCGGCGTGCTGGGCGGTATTTCCAGCGGCCAGGATATCGTCGCGCATATCGCGCTCAAGCCGACCTCCAGCATCTTGATCCCCGGCCGCAGCGTCGACGTGCAGGGCCAGCCGACCGAGGTGGTGACCACCGGTCGCCATGATCCCTGCGTGGGGATTCGCGCCACGCCCATCGCCGAAGCGATGCTCGCGATCGTACTGATGGACCACTGGCTGCGCCATCGCGCCCAGTGCGCGGATGTGACAAGCCCCACGCCGGTTATTCGCGCCAGCGCCGATTGATCGCCATGCCTTATTGGCGGCTGTCGGCGTTCTACCTGTTCTATTTTGCGCTGCACGGCGCCTGGATGCCGTTCTGGCCGCTGTACTTGGGTGACCTGGGCTTCGGCGCCACCGCTATTGGCTACCTCACCGGGGCGGTGATGGCCACCAAAATCGTTGCGCCCAACCTGTGGGGCTGGCTGGCGGACCGCAGCGGGCACCGCATGGCCATTATTCGCAGCGGCTCGCTGCTGGCGCTGTTGATTTTCCTGATGGTGTTTGTCGACCAGAGTTTCTGGTGGCTGATGGCGGTGGTGACCGGGTTCAGTTTCTTCTGGAACGCGGTGCTTGCCCAGTTCGAGGTGGTGACGCTGTCCCATCTGCACGGACAGTATCCGCGCTACAGCCGGGTGCGACTGTGGGGTTCGGTGGGGTTTATTGCGGTGGTGGTGGGGCTGGGCTGGCTGTTCGACCAGGTCAGTGTGCGGCTTCTGCCCTGGGTGATGGCCGCGTTGCTGGCCGGTATCTGGCTGAGCACTTTGACGGTGGACGAGCGGTCCGGTTTTGCCGCGCGGTCGGCGCCGCGGCGCGCCGTTGTGCAGATTCTTCGCGAGCCGGGTGTCGTCGCCTTTTTCTGGGTGTGTTGCCTGCTGCAGATTTCCCACGGTCCGTATTACACCTTTTTCAGCGTCTGGCTGGAGATGCACGACTATTCCCGCACGGCGACCGGGCTGCTGTGGTCGCTGGGCGTGTTTGCGGAAATCGCGGTATTTATGGCCATGCACCGGCTGATGCAGCGGGCTTCGCTGCGGGCGATTGTGCTGGCCAGTCTGGCCTTGTCGGCACTGCGCTGGCTGTTGATTGCCTGGTTTGTCGATCTGCTGTGGGTACTGCTGATCGCGCAAACCCTGCACGCCGCCAGTTTCGGCGCGTTCCACGCGTTTGCGGTGGAATTCGTGCGGCGCCGTTTCTACGGGCGCGAAGGGCAGGGGATGGCTTTGTACAGTGGTCTCAGTTTCGGCGCGGGTGGCGCGCTGGGCGCCGTCGGCAGTGGCTGGCTGTGGGATGCCGCGCCGCGCTTCAGCTTTGAGCTGGCGAGCCTGGCGGCACTGCTGGCGCTGGTGATTGCGGCTATCGCCTTGCGCCGTTCCGCGCTGGTGGGTGCGTCTGTCGGGGGCAAGGCCGAGATCGGTGCAGCTGAATAGTGTGGCCGGTGCCACAGTGCATGCGCTTGGCGTGCCGGAGGTCTGTGGCTACACTGGCCGCCGGATTGACGAGGGACAGCTATGGGCCAGGAATCAGTGGTGTACGGCGTGATCAAGGACGCCATCTTTGGCGCCAATGACGAAGCGCGTCGACACAGGCAGATCAATAAATCGGTGCTGGCGGGATTGCCCAGCATCGAGGACTGGCCGCTGTTGAGCCGCGAGATGTTTCGCTGGCCTGCGGACACCGTGAACCTCAATGATATGCGCACCGATGTCATGCATTTCGGCACCTCGTACAAGGGCGTCGAGTACGAGTGGGAGCAGTGGCTGGCGACGTTTGAGCAGATGCTGGCGCAGATGTACTGGGTCTCGGCCACCGTGCACCTGGAAACCGAGTTCAACGGCGTCCACACCTTCACCTGGCAGGCGGAGGGCGATTTCCATGAGCCGGGTGGCGCGGAGGGGCTCGCGGTGCGCTGTGAGTGGAGTCGTGAAAGCAGTGTGTTCTGATCGAGTGGCAGGTGTCAGCCGGGTGAGTCCGTGAGGGCCTGGGTCGCGCGCTACCGCCGCTGGCGCACGCCGGTGCTGGGCGTGGTCGCCACGGTGTTGTTGATCGGCGCCGCGATCGTCACCTTTGATGCCGACCCCCGGGAATTACTGGAGTTTCTGCTGGGCGCGGTGCTGGGCCTGGGCCTGCTGGTGCTGGTGGCGCTGGTCGCGGGCTATCTGCTCAATCGCCTGCGGCGTCGCTGAGCGGTACCGGGGCTGGTGATCGGCCTGGTGGCGGGTCTGATACCCGCCGGGTCAATGCTCAACTGCAGGGCTCAAGGGCGATATCCACCGAAAGCCGGTTGGCGATATCGTCCAGCCGCTCCTCAAGGGCGGGCAGGTCCAGGCCCGCGGGCACGGCGACACGCGCGTCGGCCTCGAACATGGCTTCTGCGCTCATCGGTGCGCTGCTTACCCGGGTGTCCATTTCCAGCAGGTTGATGCCACAGCTGGCCAGTGCGTGGCTGACCTCCTGCACAATGCCGGGACGGTCGGGCCCCAGGATGTTCAGCGTCATTTCGCTGTCGGAGGCAGCCATCGCCGCAGTGCTGGCCCTGACCACGACAGTCAGTACGCCGTCGCTGAGGGCTTCCAGAGCGGTTTGCAGAGCCGCTGCGTCCCGGGCTTCGATACTGACCCGCGCGATACCTGCAAACTGGCCTGCCAGCTGACTCATGCGACTCTCCAGCCAGTTGCCGCCATGGCGATGCACCACCCGCGCAATTTTCTCCACCAGGCCGGGCTGGTCGGGGCCTACGAAGGTAAGTACAAATGACTGGGTCAAGGTGCCGGCTCCGTTTGCGGTAGGCCCGAAGTATAGTAGCTTGTCGTGTTTTGATCGACGGGGCAGTGGGGAGGCAGTATGCGGGTCATCGTGGATTTCTGTCTGGTGCCGGCGGGCGGCGACTTGTCGTTGTCGCCCTATATTGCGGAGTGCCAGCGCATTTTGCAGTGCGCGGGGCTGAACCATCAGCTACACGCCTACGGCACCAATATCGAGGGCGAGTGGGAGGAGGTCATGGCTGCGATCAAGGCATGCCACCGCCGCGTCCACGAAATGGGTGCGCCGCGCATCAACTCCACTGTCAAGCTGGGCACGCGGGTGGACCGCGAGCAGCGCATGGCCGACAAGGTGGCCGCGGTGGAGCGGGTGCTGCAGCGGGATGCCTGAGGGCGGGGCGGGGGATGCCAATGCGTGCGATTAACAAAGGCAGCGCGGTGCTCGCTCCAAAAACCGGTGTGGCCCGCGCCGTGAAAAAGGGACGCAATTCCCGGGAGGCAGTCTATGCATGATGCCGGAGACGACGCGATTCCGGCGCCGGTGGTGCTGCCGCTGGCGCAGTTGTCGGCGGAGGCGTTGAACGGGCTGCTGGAGGAGTTGGTGACCCGCGATGGCACTGACTATGGCGAGCAGGAGGTCCCCCTGGAAACCCGGCTGACGCAGTTGCGGGCCAGCCTCAAAAGGGGAGATGTGGAGATTATCTTCGACCCTGTGACCGAGACCTGTGTGCTCAGGGCGCGGCGCTGAGCAGCGCGGGGCTGTCGCTCTGCTGACGGGCAATCATCCAGTCCAGCCGCAGGCTGCGAACTAGAACCACCTCGGTTTTCCCACCGCCCGCGCGGCTATGGCCGCCGTGGCTCATGCGCCCCAGGGCATCGATGATGGCGTCGATCTGCTCGCTCGGCAGGGGCAGTTCCTCGATCGCGTGGACCCTGTTGTGTTGTGCCGGGGGATAGGCGAGCAGGGCGTTGCGCAATGCCAGCGCCAGGCTGGGGCGGGTATGGCGCAGCATGCGAAACGTCAGTTCCAGCGTGGCCCGGCTGAACAGGTCACGATTTCGGTCCGGACTGTGGCGTGTCTGGTGTTTCACTGGATGTCTCGTACAGCGGGATCTGGCCCCAGTTTAGCTTGCTTTTACCGATCAACCCGGGAGAATGTCCCGTTTCAGCGCGCTACGAGTAGCCCATGATAGACGCCATTTCTGCGGACGCAGTGCTGGATGCCTGTGGCCTGTACTGCCCCGAGCCGGTGATGTTGCTGCACAACCATATCCGCGACCTTGCACCGGGCCAGGTGCTCAAGCTGGTGGCGA
>JAVEVZ010000253.1:0-4458 GCA_034004805.1 Spongiibacteraceae bacterium
CATCTGCGTGGTGATCGGCGAGGGCTCCTCGGGCGGCGCGCTGGGCATCGGCGTGGGCGATCACCTGGTGATGCTGCAGTACTCGACGTATTTCGTGATTTCGCCCGAGGGCTGCGCCAACATCATCTGGAAAACCAGCGAGAAGGCGCCCGACGCCGCCGAGGCCATGGGCCTGACCTCCACGGTGCTGGAGGATCTGGGCATCGTCGACGCAACCATACCCGAGCCGCTGGGCGGTGCGCACCGCGACCCCGAGCTGGCGGCCAGTCGCATCCAGATGCATTTGCTGGAGCAGCTGGAGCGCCTGACTGCGCTGCCGGTGGATGAACTGCTGGAGACCCGCTACCAGCGCCTGATGTCCTTCGGCAACAGCTGATCATTGCCAGCCGCTGAACCGCGGCTGGAACATGCCCTTTCCGAGACCCGGCGGTTGGCCGTGACAAACGCTGAACTGCTAGCCCACCTGCGCCACCAGCTGCAGCCCTGCCGCAAGGCCGGGCGCTGGGTGCTGGGTTTCAGCGGCGGCCTGGACTCCACCGTGCTGCTGGACCTGGTGCACGCGCTGCAAAAAACACTGCCCGATACCCCGCCCGTACTGGCCCTGCATATCCACCACGGACTGTCGCCCCATGCCGACAGCTGGGCCGCGCACTGTCGGGCCCAGTGCGCGGTGCGCGGCGTGCCCGTGGAGGTGCTGCCGGTGCAGGTCGACACCGGCGCCGGCCGCAGTGTGGAGGAGGCGGCGCGGGAAGCGCGCTACCAGGCGTTTGCCTCGCGGCTGGAGGTCGACGACATGCTGTTGCTGGCGCACCACGCCGATGACCAGGCAGAGACTCTGCTGCTGCGGGCCCTGCGCGGTGCCGGCCCTGTCGGCCTGGGCGCCATGGCAGCCCGGCGGGCGATGGCCGCGGGCCGTCTGCTGCGGCCGCTGCTCGACGTGCCGCGCGCGGCGCTGCTGGCATGGGCCCGGGGTCACGGGCTGGCCTGGATCGATGACGAGAGCAATGCCGATGCGCGTTTTGACCGCAACTACCTGCGCCTGGAAGTCCTGCCGCGGCTGGCGGCCCGCTGGCCCGGCTATCTCGACACCCTGGGCCGCACCGCGCGCTGGCAGCGCGAGAGCGCCGGGCTGCTGGTGGAGCTGGCCGAACAGGACGCGGCGCGCGCGGTGGATGCCTGCGGGCGGCTGTCGGTGGCGGCGCTGCTGGCGCTGAGCGCGCCGCGCCAGCGCAATCTGCTGCGCCACTGGCTGGCGACGCTGGCGCTGCCGATGCCCAGTGAGGCCCAGCTGGCACAGATCCAGGCCGCTGCGCTGGCCGCAGAGGATGCCCAGCCGCGGGTGCACTGGGGCGGCGCGGAGGTGCGCCGCCATCGCGGCCTGCTGTATGCGATGCGCGCCCTGCCGGCGTGGCTGGCGCCGCCGGCGCGTACCTGGCGGTTGCCGGACGGCCTGCAGGCGTCGCCCGGTGCCGCGGCGGGCGCGGTGCTGGATCTGGCCGACGCCGGGCGTCTGGAGGCCTGGCCCACGACGGGCGCGGGCCTGCGTGCCGGACTGGGGCCGCTCACGCTGCAGTTCCGCCAGGGTGGCGAGCGCTGTCGCCCCGCCGGCCGGGCCCATTCCCAGCGCCTCAAAAAACTGTTGCAGGACGCGGACCTGGAGCCCTGGTTGCGGGATCGGGTGCCGTTGCTCTATTGCCGGGACGAGCTGGTCGCGGTGGGGGATCTGTGGGTCTGCGAAGGCTGGCAGGCCGGGCCGGGGGAGCGGGGTTGGCAACTGGTCTGGTCGCGGCCCTGAGGGTGCAGGAACCCGCCTTGCGGCGGGTGTCAGTCAAGTCGGTTGTTGTTGGTGTGACAAGTGCTTGAACGTCAGAGCGGTTGGCGATGGAGACTTGAAACGCCGATCATGCCATCCCATTGGTCACTGCGGCCTTCGCGCCAGCCGGCCATCCAGTTGGAGCGGGCGTCGGTCTGTTCGTGGGGACAGCTGTCCCGGTCGCGGCCTTGCATACCGGCCAGATAGCCCCGCTGGAATGCGCGGTCTGCGGGATTGCGTTTCTGTCGTTTCATAGGCGAGAACTCCCGAGGGTAATACCACATGGGCGCCGACGCGGCTGCATCGGCAGCTCGTTCACGGCCGCAAAGCTGGTGCTAGAATGCGCGGCCGGGACAGCCCCATGTAAGCAGATTCCTCCCGCAACGTCGACTGCAGAGTTTTTATAGGTCGGCGCCGGCGTTATCCGCTGCGGTTATACCGCCGGTCAACGCCCGCAACATCCACTGTTTGATTCAAATCGCCGCGGAGTAACAGCCCTCATGGCCTCCTTGCCATTGTTTATGACCTGCCCCAAAGGCCTCGAAGCGCTGCTGGCCGAGGAGCTCGGCAGCCTGGGGCTCGGCGTCGGCAGACAGACGGTGGCCGGGGTGTCCGTCGCGGCGGACCTGGCCGGGGCCTACCGCGCCTGCCTCTGGTCGCGGCTCGCCAACCGTGTGCTGCTGGTTCTCAGCGAGGCGCCCTGTGCCGATCCCCAGGCGCTTTACGAGCAGATGATGGCGGTGGACTGGTCAGCGCACCTGGATCCCGACGCCACCTTCGCCATCGACGTCAGCGGCCACCACCCGGCGTTTCGCGACACCCGTTTCGCGGCGCAGAAAGCCAAGGATGCGATCGCCGACCAGTTCACCCGGCGACTGGGTCGCCGGCCCGACGTCGACCTCCATGATCCCGTACTGCGCATCAATCTGCGGCTGGGGGAGCGCCAGACTACCGTGGCCATTGACCTCAGCGGCGAGAGCCTGCACCGGCGCGGCTACCGGCTGGCGGGCGCGGCCGCGCCCCTGAAAGAGAATCTCGCCGCGGCGCTGTTGCTGCGCGCCGACTGGCCGGGTCTGGCGGCCCGTGGCGGTGCGTTGCTGGACCCGATGTGCGGCTCCGGCACGCTGCTGATTGAAGGTGCCCTGATGGCGATGGGCATCGCACCGGGGGTGATGCGTGCGCGCTGGGGGTTCGACGGCTGGCTGGGGCACCAGGCTGATGTGTGGCGCGAGCTGCTGGCGGAAGCCAGTGTCGGACGCAGCCGCGCACTGCAGCGCCAGTGGCCGGAAATCCGCGGTTACGATCACCATCCCGCGGCCGTGCAGGCGGCCGAGGACAATATCCAGCGCGCGGGCCTCGAAGCCGTGGTGCGCGTCAGCCGCAAGCCGGTGGAGCAGTTCGCACCGCCCACGCACCGCGATATCGCAGGTGGCCTGGTCATCACCAACCCGCCCTACGGCGAGCGCCTGGGCGAAGAGGCCGAGCTGGGCGAGTTGTACGCGAGCCTGGGCCAGCGCCTGCGGTCGGAGTTCGAAGGCTGGCAGGCGGCGGTGTTTACCGGCAACGTCAACCTGGCCAAGCGCCTGGGCATCCGCGCGCGCAAGCAGTACAAACTGTTCAATGGCCCGCTGCCTGCCAGCCTGCTGCTGTTTGACGTGACAGAGGCGTGGTTTATGCGCGGCGCCAGCCCGGATGCCGGCGTGGCGCCGGCGCCCCTCAGCGTGGGCGCGCAGATGCTGGCCAACCGCCTGCGCAAGAACCAGCGGCGCCTGAAGCCGTGGCTGGCAAAGGACCTCAGCGATGCCTATCGCCTGTACGACGCCGACCTGCCCGAGTACGCGGTGGCCATCGACTGTTACGGCGAGTGGGTCCACGTGGCGGAATACGCGCCGCCGGCAACCATCGATCCCGCCGCTGCGGAAGAGCGGCTGCGGGAGGTCCTGGCGGCGGTCACCGCGGTGCTCGGCGTGGCGGCGGACAAGCTGGTGCTCAAGCGCCGGGAGCGCCAGCGCGGTCAACGCCAGTACCAGCGCCAGGCGGCCAGTCGCGAGTGGTTTGTGGTGCGCGAAGGGCAGGCGAAGGTCTGGGTCAATCTGCGGGACTACCTGGACACCGGCCTCTTTCTCGATCACCGCCCGGTGCGCCTGGATATCGCCAGGCGCGCCCGCGGCATGCGGTTTTTGAACCTTTACTGCTACACCGCCGTGGCCTCGGTGCAGGCCGCCGTGGGCGGTGCGTCGCGCACGGTCAGTGTCGATCTGTCGAATACCTACCTGGAGTGGGCAGCGCGCAATATGACGCTGAACAAGCTGGATCTGAGTAAAAACCGACTGGAGCGCGCGGATTGCGAGCAGTGGCTGCAGGACAACAAGGAGACGTTTGACCTGATCCTGCTGGACCCCCCGACCTTTTCGAACTCCAAGCGCACCGAGCAGACCCTGGATATCCAGCGCGATCATATGAAACTGCTGGAACTGGCCATGGCGCGCCTCAGCAGCGAAGGTGTGCTGATCTTCTCCAACAACCGCCGCCGCTTTCGCCTGGACCCCGGAGCGAGCGAACGCTGGCAGGTGGAGGACCGCACCGCCTGGTCCCACGATATGGACTTTCCACGATCCCCCCCGATCCACCAATGCTGGTATATT
>JAVEVZ010000254.1:0-4424 GCA_034004805.1 Spongiibacteraceae bacterium
GGCACCAAGGCCTACGGCCGGCTCAGCGTCATGACCCAGTTCTACTGCGACATCGAACACCTGTTCGGCGTGCCGCCGGGGGCATTCCGGCCCGCCCCCAAGGTCCATTCCGCCGTGGTACGCTTGACGCCGCGCCGGGCCGCGCCCCCGTGCGATCCCGCACAACTTGGCCGGGTCGTTACCGCCGCCTTTGCCCAGCGCCGCAAAACGCTGCGCAACACCCTGAAAGCCATCGCCGATGAGACGCTGCTGGCCGGGCTTGATATTGACCCCGGCGCCCGCGCGGAAACCCTGGCGCTGGCCGATTTCATCGCCATCACCAACCGCATCACACAAGTATCCGACACCACACCATGACCAGCTCGAACCCACAGCCCATCCGGATCGACGTCCACGCCCGCTATCTGGCGGAGCAGTCGGTGCCCGATGCCCAGCGCTACGCCTTCGCCTACACCATCACCATCACCAATACCGGCGACGAGTCCGTGCGCCTGCTGAGCCGACACTGGGTCATCACCGACGCCAACAACCAGATCAAAGAAGTGCGCGGCGACGGCGTGGTGGGCGAACAGCCGCTGATTCCCCCGGGGCACAGCTACGAGTACACCTCCGGCGCGATACTGGAAACCCAGGTCGGCACCATGGAGGGCTCGTACCAGATGCGCTCGGCCTCCGGCCGGGCCTTTCTGGCACCCATTGCGCCGTTTATCCTCAGCAAGCCGGGCACCCTGCACTGATGGCCCGCTATGCGGTGGGGGATATCCAGGGCTGCCTGGCGCCGCTGCAATGCCTGCTCGACGAGGCAGGATTCGACCCAGCCAGCGATCAGTTGTGGTCCGTGGGGGACATCGTCAACCGCGGACCCCAGTCCCTGGCGAGCCTGCGCTTTATCCACAGCCTGGGCGCGAGTGTCCGAATGGTGCTGGGCAACCACGACCTGCACCTGCTGGCGGTGGCGGAAGGCATCCGCGAACTCAAGCGCGGCGACACCCTGCAGGAGATCCTGGAGGCCCCCGACCGCGACACCCTGCTCCACTGGCTGCGCCAGCAACCCCTGATGGATCTTGACCCGGACGGCGAGCACTGCCTGGTGCACGCCGGCCTCGCGCCCCAGTGGACCATCCCCCAGGCACTGGCCCTCAACGATGAGGTATGCGCTCAGCTGCGGGGGCCGGACTACCGGGCGTTTCTTGCCGCGATGTACGGCGACCAGCCCGATTGCTGGCGCGACGACCTCAGCGGCCCGGCGCGTTGGCGAGTCATCACCAACTACTTCACCCGCATGCGCTTCTGCGACGCCGATGGCCGCCTGGACCTGGGCAACAAGGGCGGCCCTGACGCCGCCGCTGTCGGCTTCAGCCCCTGGTTTCTGGCACCCGGGCGGCGGAACCTCGAGCGCCGCATCCTGTTCGGCCACTGGGCCGCCCTCGACGGTCGCGCCGAGCGCGGCAACGTGCTCGCGCTGGATACCGGCTGCGTGTGGGGCCGCGCCCTGACCATGGTCAATATCGACACGCAGCAGCGGTTTCGCTGCAGTTGCGCGGGGCTTTCCGCCACCGCGTGAGTCGCTCTGGACTCCCTCCCAAACCCGCGCTGCACACGCTGCCGGTACCTGCGCGGCAAAATTTGTAATGCAATAAAACCATGACAGACCGTGTCGGTCTGATGCTTAGGCGCTATGATTGGTGTCAGGAGATGCCCGCGGCATCGACCCCTGCGGTGTTGCCCGCGAGCTGCTCCCCGTTTCGACGATGGCGTGGCAGTGAGGTGAACGCATGAGCATCTTCAACCACTATCGGGATCGCTACGAGTCAATACTGGAAGAGGAATACAGCCTCCAGGAGTATCTGGAACTGTGCAAATCCGATCCCGGCACCTATGCCAGCGCCCCCGAGCGACTGCTTGCCGCGATCGGCGAGCCGGAAATGATCGACACGTCCCGCGACCCCCGTCTGAGCCGCATCTTCCAGAACAAAATCATCCGCCGCTACCAGGCCTTTCATGAATTTTTCGGCATGGAGGAGGCCATCGAACAGATGGTGTCATTCTTCCGCCACGCCGCCCAGGGCCTTGAGGAGAAGAAGCAGATACTGTATCTGCTGGGCCCGGTGGGCGGCGGCAAATCCTCCCTCGCCGAGCGCCTCAAGGCGCTGATGGAAAAACAGCCCATCTACTGCATCAAAGGCTCGCCGGTCTTCGAGTCGCCGCTGGGCCTGTTCGACCCGGACGAGGACGGCGTCATACTGGAGGAGGACTACGGCATTCCGCGCCGCTATGTCACCACCATCATGTCGCCCTGGGCCGTGAAGCGCCTGCACGAATTCAACGGTGACATCAGCCGGTTTCGCGTCGTTAAACTGTATCCCTCGCGGCTGGACCAGATCGCCATCAGCAAGACCGAGCCCGGCGATGAGAACAACCAGGACATCTCCGCACTGGTGGGCAAGGTCGATATCCGCAAACTGGAGGAATACCCGCAGAACGACCCAGACGCCTACAGCTTTTCCGGCGGACTGTGCCGCGCCAACCAGGGCCTCATGGAATTCGTGGAGATGTTCAAGGCACCCATCAAGGTGCTGCATCCGCTGCTGACCGCGACTCAGGAAGGCAATTACAACGGCACCGAGCACATGGGCGCGATTCCCTTTGAAGGTATTGTGCTGGCCCACTCCAACGAAGCCGAATGGCAGACCTTCCGCAACAACAAAAACAACGAAGCGTTTATCGACCGCGTGTATATCGTCAAGGTGCCCTACTGCCTGCGGGTCAGCGAGGAAATCCAGATCTACAGCAAACTGCTGGTCAACAGCTCGCTGGCGGCGTCCCCCTGTGCGCCCGACACCCTCAAGATGCTGGCGCAATTCGCCGTGCTGTCGCGCCTCAAGGAGCCCGAGAACTCCAACATCTACTCCAAGATGCGCGTATACGACGGCGAAAACCTCAAGGACACTGACCCCAAGGCCAAGAGCATTCAGGAATACCGCGACGCGGCCGGCGTCAACGAGGGCATGCAGGGCCTGTCGACCCGCTTCGCATTCAAGATTTTGTCCAAGGTCTTCAATTTTGACCCGACCGAAGTCGCCGCCAACCCGGTGCACCTCCTCTACGTGCTGGAACAGCAGATAGAGCAGGAGCAGTACCAGCAGGATGTGCGCGACCGCTACCTGCGGTTTATCAAGGAGTACCTCGCGCCGCGCTACGTCGAATTTATCGGCAAGGAAATCCAGACCGCCTACCTCGAGTCCTATGCGGAGTACGGCCAGAACGTCTTCGACCGCTATGTGACCTACGCCGATTTCTGGATTCAGGACCAGGAATACCGCGACCCGGAGACCGGCGAAATACTCAATCGCGCGGCCCTCAACGAGGAACTCGAAAAAATCGAGAAGCCGGCCGGTATTTCCAACCCCAAGGACTTCCGCAACGAGATTGTGAATTTCATGCTGCGGGCGCGGGCCAACAACCATGGCCGTAACCCCGACTGGCGCAGCTACGAAAAACTCAAGACCGTTATCGAGAAGAAAATGTTCTCCAATACCGAGGACCTGCTGCCGGTCATTTCCTTCAACCCGAAAGGGTCCAACGACGACCAGAGGAAACACGACGACTTCGTCAATCGCATGGTGGCGCGCGGCTATACCGAGAAACAGGTAAGGCTGCTCTCCGAGTGGTACCTGCGAGTGCGCAAATCCCAGTGACGCCATCGGGCGATGTGCCGCCTATGCAGGCGTTGATGTAAGCGTTCAGATAAACGCTACAGGAGTATCCGCGTGAGCTATCTGATCGATCGCCGGCTGAATAGCAAGAACCGCAGCGCGGTCAATCGCCAGCGCTTTATCCACCGGCATCGCGATCACATCAAGAAGGCCGTCACTGACGCCATAACCCGGCGCTCCATCACTGATATGGAGAACGGCGAGCAGATCACCATTCCCCAGCGCAATATCAGCGAGCCGGTGTTTCGCCACGGCAGCGGCGGCAAACGGCATATCGTCCACCCCGGCAACCGCGAGTTCGTAAAGGGCGACAGCATCCCCCGCCCCGGTGGCCGCGGCGGCGGCGCAGGCCAGGGCACTGCCTCCAACAGCGGGGAGGGCATGGACGATTTTGTATTCCAGATCACTCAGGAGGAATTTCTTGAGTTCATGTTCGACGATCTGGAACTGCCCAATCTGGTCAAGCGCCAGCTCGCCGGCAGTGACAGCTTCCGCTACCGGCGCGCTGGCTACAGCAGCGTGGGCACGCCGAACCAGATCAACGTGGTGCGCTCCCTGCGTTCCGCAAACGCGCGCCGCATTGCATTGGGTGGGCCCAAGCGGCGCCGCATAGAAGCGCTGCAGAAGGAACTTGACGCCCTGCTTGAAGCGCGCCCCTCTGCCCTCAACGAACAGCGCCTCAGAGAAATCCAGGCCGCCATTTCAGCG
>JAVEVZ010000255.1:0-4424 GCA_034004805.1 Spongiibacteraceae bacterium
CTCAACAACCAGCGCCCCGAAAGCCTGGACGCTTTCTGGATGCCGTTCACCGCCAACCGCCAGTTCACGCGCGCCCCGCGCCTGCTGGCCAGCGCCTCGGGCGTCCACTACCGCGCAGTGGATGGCGGCGAGATCCTGGACGGTGTGGCGGGCCTCTGGTGCTGCAATGCCGGCCACGCCCGCGAAGCCATCAGCAGCGCCGTGCAGGCGCAGATCGCCCACCTCGACTTTGCGCCCAGCTTTCAGGTGGGGCACCCCCTGCCCTTTGTGCTGGCCGAGCGACTGGCGGCAATCGCGCCCGGCGACCTCAATCGCCTGTTCTTCACCAACTCCGGCTCCGAGGCGGTGGACACTGCCCTGAAAATTGCGCTGGCCTACCACTACGCCCGCGGCGACCGGGCCCGGACCCGCTTTATCGGCCGCGAAAAGGGCTATCACGGGGTCGGCTTCGGCGGCATTTCGGTGGGCGGCCTGGTCAACAACCGCCGCGGCTTCGGCCCCCTGCTGCCCGGCGTCGATCATCTGCGCCACACCCTGGACATTGCCCGCAACGGCTTTTCCCGGGGATTGCCCGCACACGGCGCAGAGCTGGCCGATGATCTGGAGCGGCTGGTCCAACTGCACGACCCCGCCACCATCGCCGCCGTGATCGTCGAGCCGGTCGCCGGCTCCGCCGGTGTGATACTGCCGCCGGAGGGCTACCTGCAGCGCCTGCGCCATATCTGCGACCGCCACGGCATCCTGCTGATTTTCGATGAGGTCATCACCGGCTTTGGCCGCATCGGCAAGGCCTTCGCCGCGCGCCGCTTCGGCGTCACGCCGGACATGATCACCGCTGCCAAGGGCCTGACCAACGGCGCGCTGCCCATGGGCGCGGTGTTTGTGCGCCAGGGCATCCACGACGCGCTGATGCGCGGGCCCGAAAACATTATCGAACTGTTTCACGGCTACACCTACTCGGGGCACCCGGTGGTCTGCGCCGCGGCGCTGGCCGCGCTGGATATCTACCAGCAGGAAAACCTGTTCGAGCGCGCCATCGCACTGGAAGACGGTTTCCAGAACGCCGCCCACGCCCTGGCCGATGCCCCGCACGTGATCGATGTGCGCAATCTGGGGCTGGTGGCCGGTATCGAGTTGCGCCCCCGGGAGGATGCGCCCGGCGCGCGCGGCTACGATGTGTTCTGTGAATGCCTGCGGCGCGGCCTGCTGGTGCGGGTGACCGGCGATATCATCGCCCTGTCGCCACCGCTGATTATCAGTCCATCGCAGATCGATCTGTTGTTCGGCATCCTCGGCGACGTTCTGCGCGAAACGGCGTAATTATCTGGAGTAACGGCATGTCACGCCTGATTCCGCATTTTATCGACGGCCGGCCACAGGCCGGCGACAGTACCCGGCGCGCGCCGGTCTATAACCCCGCCACCGGACAGATTCAGGCCGAGGTAGCACTGGCCAGCCAGGCCGACTGCGAAGCCGCCATCGCCAGCGCAGACAGGGCTTTCCCGGGCTGGGCCGAAACCACGCCCCTGAACCGGGCCCGGGTGTTGTTCCGCTACCAGTCACTGCTGGAACAGCACCGCGATGAACTGGCCGCCATGATCACCCGCGAGCACGGCAAGGTGTTGAGCGACGCCCGGGGCGAACTCGGTCGCGGCATCGAGGTGGTCGAGTTCGCCTGCGGCATACCGCAGCTGTTGAAAGGCGAGCATTCGACGGATGTCGGGCGCGGTGTGGACGCCTGGTCGAGCCTGGCGCCGCTGGGTGTCTGTGCCGGCATTACGCCGTTCAACTTCCCCGCCATGGTGCCCCTGTGGATGTTTCCCGTGGCCATCGCCTGCGGCAACAGCTTTATATTGAAGCCCTCGGAGCGCGACCCTTCGGTGGCCCTGCGCCTCGCCGAACTGCTGCAGGAGGCCGGCCTGCCCGACGGCGTGCTCAATGTGCTCAACGGCGACAAGGAGGCGGTGGACAGCCTGCTCGGTGACCCACGGGTAAAGGCCATCAGCTTTGTCGGCTCGACACCGGTGGCCGAGGCGATCTACCGCGAAGGCGCCAGGCACGGCAAGCGCGTGCAGGCACTGGGCGGCGCCAAGAACCATATGCTGATCATGCCCGATGCCGACCTGGACCAGGCGGTCGATGCCCTGATGGGCGCCGCCTATGGCGCCGCCGGCGAGCGCTGCATGGCCATCTCGGTCGCGGTAGCCGTCGGCGACGCCACCGCCGATGCCCTGCTCGACAGGCTTGCACCCCGGGTGCGCGCCCTGACGATCGGCAACGGCCTGGACGGCAATCCCGACATGGGGCCCCTGATCAGCGCAGCGCACCGGCAGCGCGTGGTGGACTACGTGCAGAGCGGCGTCGATGCCGGCGCCAGACTGGTCGTGGATGGTCGGTCGCTGGCGAAGGAGGGCGAAGGCTTTTTTATGGGGGGCTGCCTGTTCGACCGGGTGCAGCCCGACATGCGCATCTACCGCGAAGAAATCTTCGGCCCGGTGTTATGCGTGGTGCGGGTTGACGATTTCGATGCCGCCTGCGCTTTGATCAATAGCCATGAGTACGCCAACGGCACTGCGATATTTACCCGTGATGGCGCCAGTGCCCGCGAATTTGCACAGCGCATACAGGTGGGCATGGTGGGCATCAATGTGCCGATACCGGTGCCCATGGCTTTCCACAGCTTCGGCGGCTGGAAGCGCTCGCTGTTCGGTCCTCTGCATATGCACGGCCCGGACGGCGTGCGCTTTTATACGCGCATGAAAACCGTCACCGCACGCTGGCCCACCGGGCCGCGCGAGGGTGCGGAATTCGTGATGCCGACCATGAAATAAAATGCGATGGCGCGGGATGAGGTGACAAAAAAAGCAGACGCCGGACACCGGCGTCTGCTGCAGGTCGCCTAAGCTTGAACGGCTATCAGACCGTGTTGGCTTTCCGTGTGCGGCGTGCACCCGCCAGTCCCAGCAGGGCCGAGCCGAACAACCACGCGGCAGCCGGTACCGGCACCGCCGCGACGCCATTGATGGAGGCAATGCTGCCGCTGACGAAAGGATCAGCAATAGCGGTCCCCAACAAAGCCTCCAGTGAGGTGAGGTCGGCGCTGAAGGTACCGGAGAACGACGAGAAGTCAGGCAGGATCTGGTCAGCCGTCATGCCGGCGCCGACCACCTGAATAAGCAGTGGTACATTCAGGAAATTACCGCCGCCGAGGTCAGCAACCACCGTTCCCGATGCGTTCCAGGTCGTCGTGCCGGTGGTGCTGACCGCGGCGTCACCGGCCAGCGGTATGACGATCGTGGCACTCAATGTGCTGGTGTCCGTGGACTGGTAGCTGTTGGCGGCCGGATCGGCGTCGAGGTTGTCGGTATCCAGGCTGAGAGTGAATGTCAGTATGCTGCCGACATCCACGAATCCGTCCAACTCGCCCCCCGCATTATTTTCCACGATGCCCGCAAACTCGTAGTCGATAACCGCTGCCTGGGCCATGCCACCCGCTGCTGCAAACGCGAGCGCGGCGAGTAGTCCCGTTGCTTTCCTTGTTTTTTTCGAGGTATTCATAAGGCTTCTCCGAGTCACACTGTTGTTATAGACGCAATCATGTGCCGGCTTATCCGGCACACCGCATACGGAGGCAAAATTTGTTCCGCTATTTTTTTAAACCCTTATATATCAATCGCATAACAATTTGTTCATGTATAAACCAGCAATATTCGAGGAAAGCCGCAGAAGGAGTGTAAGTATTTCCGACGAATTGCCGGGGAAAATTATCCTAAAACCAGTCCCGAAACCGGAAGTAGTTCATTCCCAGGGCCAGCGCAGGACTTGCAAACCATCGACCGCCGGGCAATTTCCAGTGCGGGACTTTTTCGAACAGCTCGATAATCTGTGTGTCACCGCAAATCGCATCCGCGAGTATTTTTCCGGCCATGTGACTGGTACCCAGGCCGTGACCCGAGTAACCCTGGGCATAGTAGACATTGCCCGGGCGACGCCCGATCTGTGGCACGCGGTTGAGGCTGATGCCGAGATGGCCGCCCCACTGGTAATCAATGTGTTTGCCACGCAATTGCGGAAAAACGCGCTCCATGCCGGGCCGCAAGGACGCGGCAATATCTCTGGGCTCGCGGCCCGAATAATTGCACAGGCCACCAAACAGCAGGCGCCCGTCAGGCGTGAGCCGAAAATAATCCAGCGCCACATTCTGATCGCACACCGCGGTGTTCTGCGGCAGCAGTTCCTCGGCGAGTCTGCCCAGCGGTTCGGTGGCGACGATATAGGAACCCGCAGACAGTACGCGCCCCTGGAGGTAACGGTTCAGCTTGCCCAGATAGGCATTGCCGGCCAGCACCACCTGCGCGGCGTTCACCCGCCCCGTCGCCGTGTGGACCTCTACCCGCGATCCCGGCCGGATGCGCAGTGCCGGC
>JAVEVZ010000256.1:0-4420 GCA_034004805.1 Spongiibacteraceae bacterium
TCCAGCAGGCCCAGGGTGAGCTGTCGGGGGCCCTGAGCCGCCTGATGGCGGTGTCGGAGCGCTATCCGGAGCTGAAGTCCAACCAGAACTTCCTGGCGTTGCAGTCCCAGCTCGAGGGAACGGAAAACCGCATTGCCGTGGCGCGGCGCGATTTCGTCAAGGCGGTCGAACAGTACAACACGGAAATCCGCACCTTCCCCGGTCGTATCTGGCACAGCCTGCTCTACAGCGACATGGCGCTGCGCGAGAGCTTTGAGGCGACGACGCCCGACGCCCAGCAGGCGCCCCAGGTCAAGTTCTGATGAGGCGCGTGCGTTATATCCCCGCCCTGCTGCTGATCTGGGTCTGTGCATTTGGCGCCCAGGCCCAGCCGCAGCCCGATTTTCCGGCGCTGACCGGCCGCGTGGTCGACCAGGCCGGGATGCTGGATGCGGCGGCCGAATCGCAACTGAGCCGGATGCTGGCGGCGCATGAGCAGGCCACCACCGAGCAGGTGGTGGTGGTCACGGTGCCGAATCTGCAGGGCCTTCCCATCGAGCAGTTCGGCTACCAGCTGGGGCGCCACTGGGGCATTGGCCAGAAGGGTGAGGACAACGGCGCGCTGCTGATTGTCGCCGCGGAGGAACGCAAGATCCGCATCGAGGTGGGCTACGGTCTGGAGGGCCGCCTGACCGATGCGCAGTCTTCGATCATTATCAATCAGGTCATCGCGCCCGCTTTCAAGCAGGGGGATTTTGCGGGGGGCATCACCCGCGGCACACAGGCGATAATCCAGGTGCTGGGAGGTGACCCCCTCAAGCAACAGACCCGTCAGGCTGGCGATCCCGCCAACGGTCCGATGTCGATCTTCTTCTTTATATTGCTGATGCTCATCATGGTACTGGTGAATCGCGGCGGTCGCGGCGGCGGTTCCGGCCTGCTTATCGGCGCGCTGCTGGGTGCCGGGCTCGGTGGGCGCGGCGGCGGTGGTGGCTTTGGTGGAGGCGGCGGCTTTGGTGGTGGAGGCGGCGGCTTCGGGGGCGGCGGCGGATCCGGTGGCTGGTAAACAATCTCAATGAGTACAGATACGCTATGGCTTTACTGAATGAAGACCAGCAACGCCAGGTCGCCGAGGCGATCAGCCGGGTCGAGCGCGAGACAGACGCCGAGCTGGTGACGGTGCTCGCCGGCAGGGCTGATGATTACGCGTATATTCCCCTGCTCTGGGCCAGCATTCTTGCCTTGCTCGTACCGGGGGCCATCAATTACTTCGCTGGCTGGCTGAACGCGCCTGTTTTGCTGCTGGTCCAGTGGAGCACTTTTATCGCGCTGGCCCTGGTATTTCGCTTTCCCCCGATCACCACGCGCCTGATTCCCCGCACCGTGCGCCACTGGCGGGCGTCGAATCTTGCGCGCCGCCAGTTTCTTGAGCAGAACCTCCACCACACGGCGGGTGGCACCGGGATGCTGATCTTCGTGTCGGAGGCCGAGCGCTATGTGGAGATACTGGTGGACCACGGCATTTCCAGCCGGCTGGACGACGCGATCTGGCAGACCATCGTCGAAACCTTCACCCGACAGGTCCGGCAGGGCCAGACCCTACAGGGCTTCCTGGCCTGTATCGATGCCTGTGGCCAACACCTGAAACGCGAGATACCCGCGACGCAGGTGCGCAACGAGCTGCCCAACCACCTGGTGATGCTGCCCTGATCCGGCGCGCGGCCGCGGCTCGCGCCGGTGGACGCCCGTAACCGGCGGAGGATGCCTTGAAGCCCGAGGATTTGTTGTTGCTGGTCACCCGCACCATGCCCTATGGCCGGTACCAGGGCCGCTTGATCGCCGACCTGCCGGGCCCCTATCTCAACTGGTTTGCGCGCAACGGGTTTCCCAAGGGCGAGATCGGACAGCTCCTGGAGCTGATGTACGAGATCGATCACAACGGCCTGAGCGATCTGCTCACACCGCTGCGCCAGCGCTGACCGCCACCGGCGTCGTGGTGGTCTGGCGAACCGCGCCACACCGCTTTACGGCACCGGGCAGGACTCCCCCAGGCCGGAATTGCCGGGGCCGGCAAGCGCGCACTGGGCCGTCAGGAACTTGTGCACGGTCTTGTTTTTCTGCCGCGACAACTTCCGCAGCTGGCGGAAGGACAGAGACGGGATCGGATAGCGCTGGACGATGTCCTCCAGCATTTTCAGCCACAGCCTGGCGGTCATTTCCGAGTCCGCGAGAGCGCGGTGGAACACGCCGTCCGTCGCCAGCTGTTTGTAGGCCACCAGGCCGCCGAGCTTGTGGTTGGGCGCGTCGGGGTAGATGCGCCGGGACACCAACAGTGAGCAGGCGAACTTGCCGCCGTAGTGGCGCTTGATGCCCTGCAGCTCGGCGTCGAGAACGCGTTTGTCGAAAGAGGCGTTGTGCGCGACCAGATTGTGGTCGCCGATAAAGTCCGCAAACTGCTCCATCACCTCGGCACAGGGCGGGGCCTTGGCGAGCATTCGGTTGCTGATGCCGGTGAGGCTCTCGACGAATTCATTGATGCGGACGCCCGGGTTCATCAGCTGCTGGAAACGTCGGGTGATCCTGCCCTCCTCGACCAGCACCGCGCCCACTTCAATGGCCCGGTCGCCCTTGTCGATACACAGCCCGGTGGTTTCGAAATCGAGCACGACGACGCTGTCGGCCCGCCGGTTTGTAACGTTACTCTTTCCCTGCGCGAGGCTTTGGGGAGCGTCCGGCTGCAACACGTTGCGCATTTCCATATCTGCTTTTATAAAGGAGAGCCGGTGCCTGGCACTCCGCCATTTCGGTTACCTCTGCTGGCCAGTGCGACTAGAAGCTGATCAGCCGGTAAGGTTCCTCACCCTCCCAGCTATCGGCCACTTTGGCACAGCGGGCATACTCATCCAGAAAATTCTGGTCATGAGGCATTAACTCAATCGCCAGACCCTGCAGGCCGGGTGAACTCATATAGACAAACGTATCGCCCGCCGGAGAAATTACCCGGCCAATCTCCCGCATACCGCGCTGTGCACATTGCGCAATGGCCGCACGGACATCAGGCACCATGTAGGCCACTTGTTGTAA
This sequence comes from Spongiibacteraceae bacterium, assembly GCA_034004805.1. GTDB lineage: Bacteria > Pseudomonadota > Gammaproteobacteria > Pseudomonadales > CAMLJR01 > JAVEVZ01. The sequence goes on from JAVEVZ010000256.1 coordinate 3,064, forward strand.
CACCTGGGCATCATCGCTACCGCGATAGAAATAGCTGTAGGGCGAATCATTGTCACAGATCTGATGGATCAACTCGATCTGTACGCCCTGATGATAAGCCAAACCAATATTCATCGTGATGTCGGTCTCTCTGCCATCGACAACCGATTTCAGCGTGACATTGCGATAGCCCCACCAGGGGCCGATACCGAGCTGCTCAACCCAGGTTTCCATTGCCTGATCAAGGTCTTTCACCAGATAGCCCCACTGCATTACCTTGCCCAGCTTCTTGTCTGCAAACATCACTTTCCCTCGCCTTGATTTCGATTTCGTCGTTTTCGTTTTGCCGGCTGCTGTTTAAGCACGCCGAGATGGACTGTACTCCGGCTTTCCCGCCACTACTCGTGGCGCAGGGCGTCTATCGGGTTCAGGCGCGCGGCCTTGCGCGCCGGGAAGTAGCCGAACACCACGCCGATAATCACCGAGAAGGAAAAGCCCAGCACCATAATGCCCGGCGAAGCCACGAACGGCATATTGAGTTTGTCGGCGGCGAGCAGGCTGCCACCGACGCCCAGTACGAGGCCAATCACGCCGCCCAGGGTCGAGAGCACGATGGACTCCACCAGAAACTGGGCCAGCACGTCCTTGCCGCGAGCGCCGATGGCCAGGCGGATGCCGATCTCGCGGGTGCGCTCGGTGACCGACACCAGCATGATATTCATGATGCCGATGCCGCCCACCAGCAGGCTCACCGCAGCGATAGCGCCCAGCAGGATGGTCAGGGTATTAGTGGTCTGCTCCAGGGCGTCGGCGATGTCGCGGGTGTCGCGGACGTAGAAGTCGTCGTCGGTACCGGCGCCGATATGGCGGCGCTGGCGCAGCAGTGTTTCGATATCGCCCTGCACGCGGCGGGTGGTGCCGTCGGCCAGCGCCGAGACATAAATGGCCTGTACGTCCAGTTTGCCCAGCAGGCGGCGCTGCACGGCCTTGGCCGGCATCAGGATGGTCTTGTCGCGGTCCTGACCCATGGATTCGCCCTTCGCCTCCAGCACGCCGATCACCTGGCAAGCGGTGCGACCCACGCGCAGGGTGCTGCCCAGCGGGTCCTCGCCCAGGTACATATCCCGGACCAGGGTCTGGCCGATGATGCACACCGCCGCGCCGGACTGTATTTCCGTGGCTTCGAAGCGCCGACCGCGCTCGAGGCCGTGGTTGCGCACCGCAAAATAATTGTTGTTGGTGCCCTGCACGGTGATGGTTTCGTTGGCGTTGCCGTAGACCACCGACACGGTGGCGCTCACCCCCGGTGCGACCAGCACGCCATCCACTTCACGCTGGATGGCGTCGGCGTCTTCCATGTCGAAGGGCTCGGCGGCGG
>JAVEVZ010000257.1:0-4408 GCA_034004805.1 Spongiibacteraceae bacterium
ATCAGGGCCGCTCGGTGACCGGCCCAGTCGACCTGCTCAATGTTCGGCTCAATCGGTGCTGGTGGCGTCGTCATAGAACAGCAGTTTACCGCGCTGCAGCAGGCTGTCGACCAGGGCGGCGAAGCCGGGGCTCGCGGCCCACTGACGGGTGGTGGCGGCGGCGATGTGGGTGTCTCGACACAGCGCCAGGGCCAGGCGCTGGTCGTCGGCCGCGACGGGGTGGCATTCGCCGTCCACGAACAGCAGCAGGCGTGGGGGTTCGGGCAGGCAGGCATAGCGGCTGGCGGGGTTGCGGAACAGGGCCTGGCCCGCCCAGGCGCCGGGCTGCATCCCGTCGAGGGTGTCGTCATCGCCGGCCGGGTAGCGGCTGCGGGTGGCGAGACTGCCGAACCACGCGCCCAGCGCGGCGGGATCGTCGAGGCGCTCCAGCAGCAGGCGGCGCACCTCGGCGATGACTTCCGGGCGGATTACGCCGGGGTTGGCGTCGATGCCGCCCGGGGGATCGCGGTAGCGGCGGTCGTCCCCCAGCTGTGCCAGCTGGTCGTCGCACCAGTCGCCAATCAGGTCCGCCTGCGAGGGCGCACGAAACCCGATGCTGTAGGTCATGCAGTCATCGCTCGCGCCAATCCCCCAGTGGCTGACGCCGGGGGGCAGGTAAAGGATGTCGCCGGGCTCCAGCAGCCACTCGTCGGTGGCCTCGAAGTCGCGCAGCAGGCGCAGTTCGGGGTGGGGTAGCAGGGGGCTGCTGTCGTCGCAGCGGGCGCCGATCTGCCAGCGGCGCCGGCCCAGCCCCTGGACCAGGAACACATCGTAGTAATCGAAGTGCGGGCCGACGCTGCCGCCGGTGGCAGCGTAACTGACCATGATGTCGTCGATGCGCCAGTCGGGCAGGAAACGGAACGGCTCCAGCAGCGCGGCGACGGCGTCATTGCCGTGGTTCACCGCCTGCACCAGCAGGGTCCAGTCCCGGGCCGGCAGCTGGCCGAAGCGGGCCTCCGGGAAGGGGCCGTGCTCCAGGGGCCAGCACTCGGCGCCCTGGCGGTCGTAGCGCTGTACGATACGGCTGTCGATGCCCTCCTCGCAGGCCAGTCCCGCCAGTTCGTCGGGCTCCAGCGGGTTGCGGAAGTTGAGCAGGCCCTGGCGGATCAGGCGCGGGCGCTGCTGCCAGTCATCGCGCAGAAAGGCGGCGGCGTCGAAGTTGCGTTGCAGCACGGCCTCAGATCGCCCGCGCCTGGGCTTCGGCGTTGCCCAGGTAGCTCGCCGGCGTCATGGCCAGCAGGCTGGCTTTGGCCGCGTCGGGAATCGCCAGGGTTTCGATAAACGCCCTGAGGCTGGCCTGGGTGATGGCCTGGCCGCGGGTCAGCGCCTTGAGCTTTTCGTAGGGCTCGGGGACGTTGTAGCGGCGCATCACGGTCTGGATCGGCTCGGCGAGAATTTCCCAGCAGTTGTCCAGGTCTTCCGCCAGGCGCGCCGGGTTGACCTCCAGTTTGCCCAGCCCCTTGAGCGTGGCCTGGTAGGCGATCAGGCTGTAGCCACAACCCACGCCCATATTGCGCAGCACCGTGGAGTCGGTCAGGTCGCGCTGCCAGCGGGACACCGGCAGCTTGCTGGCCAGGTGCGCCAGTACCGCGTTGGCCAGCCCCAGGTTGCCCTCGGAGTTTTCGAAATCGATGGGGTTGACCTTGTGGGGCATGGTGGAGGAGCCGACTTCCCCGGCCACGGTTTTCTGCTTGAAATAGCCCAGCGAGATATAGCCCCAGATATCCCGGTTCAGGTCGATCAGGATGGTGTTGAAGCGCGCCAAGGCATCGAACAGCTCGGCCATGTAGTCATGGGGCTCGATCTGGGTGGTGTAGGCATTCCAGGTGAGACCCAGGCTCTCCACAAACTGCCGGGCATGGGCCTGCCAGTCCAGTCCCGGATAGGCGGCCAGGTGGGCGTTGTAATTGCCCACCGCGCCATTGATCTTGCCCAGCAGGGGTACGGCCGCAAACTGCTCGCGCTGGCGGCGCAGGCGCGCCACGACGTTGGCCAGCTCCTTGCCCAGTGTCGTGGGGGTGGCGGGCTGGCCGTGGGTGCGCGACAGCATGGGCTGGGCGGCGTGGCGGTGGGCCAGTTGCTGCAACTTGCCGATGATCGCGTCCATATCGGCCAGCAGCAGCGCGCGGCCTTTGCCCAGCATCAGGGCGTGGGAGAGGTTGTTGATGTCCTCGGAGGTGCAGGCGAAGTGGATGAACTCACTGACCGCCGCCAGCTCCGCCTGGCCCTGGACCTGCTCCTTGAGGAAGTACTCCACCGCCTTCACGTCGTGGTTGGTGGTGGCCTCGATGGCCTTGACGCGGGCCGCATCGGCCTCGGAAAAGTTGCTCAGCAACGCGTCCAGCGCGGCGTTGGCCGCGGCGCTGAGGGCCGGCACCTCGGCGATGCCTGGCTGCGCCGCCAGGGCCTGCAGCCAGCGCACCTCGACGGTGACCCGCTGACGGATCAGGCCGTATTCGCTGAATGCGCCGCGCAGTCCGGCGAGCTTGCTCGCGTAGCGGCCATCAAGGGGGGAGAGTGCGGTGAGGGGGGACAAATCCATGCTCGGGGTCCGTCGCAAAAAGGCGGCAATCTTACACGATCGCCGCGGGGTTTTCAGTCCGCCAGCAGGCGCTGCACAGTCTTCTGCAGGCGGCCGCGCGCCAGCAGCAATTGCCAGCGGCTGCCGCCCAGCTGGCGCCACAGGTGGGCGCAGCGGATTCCCGCCAGCAGCAGGGCACGGATGCGCTCGGCGTTGGCCGTATTCTGCAGATGCTGGAGGCTGCCCTGGACCTGAATGCGAAATTTGAAGGTTGAGATCGTATCCTGATAAATCGCTGCAATACTGCTTGTTATCTGATTGATATCAGATGAGAAATACTCGAACTTCTTCTCTGCGTGACGCAGCCGGGTGTGAATGATCTCCTGCAGGTCGCCGCGCCTGGCGAGTTGCTTCTGCAGGTGCAGCACGCCCATCGTGTAGCGCAGGCAGGCCGGATACCGGTCGCGGTTGCCCAGCATGTCATTAAGAGTCTGAAGCCCTGGCCGTACGTTATTGATTCCTTTGAATATACTCTCTGTATCCCGCGGCTCGAATTCAAACAGGCTGTGGATCAGCGTGTTGACCGCGGCGCTGTCGGCCTGGCCGCTGCGGGCCAGTTGATCGACCAGCTGGCAGGCCTGCACCACTCCCGCCAGGGCGATGGCCTGGTCGCGCAGCGAGTCGCTCATACCGCGACCTCAATGGCGTCGGGCTCGCGGTCGAAGCCGGCCTCGATGACGCCGCCGCCCAGGCAATGCTCGCCGCTGTAGAACACGGTGGACTGGCCCGGGGTAATGGCCCGCTGGGGTTGGTCGAACAGCACCTGCCAGCGACCGTCGCCGCGCTGGCTGAGGGTGCAGGGCTGGTCGGGCTGACGGTAGCGGGTCTTGGCCATCAGGCGCGCCGGCAGCGCGGGCGGCTGGCCGCTGATCCAGTGGGGCTCGCTCAGGATCAGCCCCTGTTTGAACAGCGCCGGGTGGTTCGTGCCCTGGGCCACCCGCAGGACATTGCGGTCCAGGTCCTTGTCCACCACATACCAGGGCTCGCCGTCCGATCCTTTCACGCCGCCGATACCCAGGCCCTGGCGCTGGCCGATGGTGTGGTACATCAGGCCCAGGTGCTGGCCCAGGTCGTTGCCCTCCAGGTCTTCGATACGCCCGGGCTGGGCCGGCAGGTAGCGCTGCAGAAAATCCTTGAAGCGGCGCTCGCCGATAAAGCAGATGCCGGTGGAGTCTTTTTTGTTGTGGGTATCCAGGCAGGCTTCACGGGCGATGCGCCTGACCTCGGACTTCTCCAGCTCGCCCACCGGAAACAGGCTGCGGGCCAGTTGACTGCCGTCCACCGCGTGCAGGAAGTAGCTCTGGTCCTTGCCGGCATCCAGGCCCTTGAGCAACTGCACCTGACCGTTTTCGTCGCGGATGCGGGCATAGTGGCCGGTGGCGATGCGGTCGGCCCCCAGTGCCAGGGCGTAGTCGAGAAACGCCTTGAACTTGATTTCCCGGTTGCACAGGATGTCGGGGTTGGGGGTGCGCCCGGCCTGGTACTCGGTCAAGAAGTGCTCGAAGACATTGTCCCAGTACTCGGCGGCGAAGTTGGCCCCGTGCAGGCGGATGCCCAGCCGGTCGCACACGGCCTGGGCGTCGGCCATGTCCTGGCGCGCGGTGCAGTACTCGGTGCCGTCGTCTTCGTCCCAGTTCTTCATGAACAGGCCTTCGACCTGGTAGCCCTGGCGCAGCAGCAGCAGGGCCGCGACCGAGGAGTCGACACCGCCGGACATGCCGACGATAACCTTGGTGTGGGCAGCTTCAGTCATGGGGCAGATCAATCAGGGTGAAGGATGGACAGCGG
>JAVEVZ010000258.1:0-4380 GCA_034004805.1 Spongiibacteraceae bacterium
CGGGCCAAGCCAAAGGCCTGCTGGTGGTGACCAATATCGAGGCCAACACCGACCTGATCAGCGTTGCGGAATTCCGCGACTTGGTGGTCCGCGCCGACGGCGACCGGCTGGTGCGCCTGGGCGATATCGCCACCATTGAGCTGGGCGCACAGAGCTACGACCAGAGCGGCCTGATGAACGGCGAGCCGGCGGTGTATATCGCGGTCAACGCCACGCCGATCGGCAACCCGCTGGAGATCGTGCGCGATATCCGCGCCATGTGGCCCAAGCTGGAGCGCAACCTGCCCGCCGGCATGCACATCGACATGCCCTTCGAGGTCGCGCGCTTTGTCCAGGCCTCCATCGACGAGGTCATCAAGACCCTGCTGGAAGCCTGCGCCATCGTGGTGCTGGTGATCTTTCTGTTTCTCGGCTCGCCGCGCTCGGTGGTGATTCCCATCGTCACCATCCCGCTGTCCCTGATCGGCGCCGCGGGCCTGATGATGGCCTTTGGCTTCAGTCTCAACCTGCTCACCCTGCTGGCGATGGTCATGGCCATCGGCCTGGTGGTGGACGACGCCATCGTAGTGGTGGAAAACGTCCACCGCCATATCGAGGAGGGCACCGCGCCCCTGCCGGCGGCGCTGGAGGGCGCGCGGGAGATCGTCGGCCCGGTGATCGCCATGACCCTGACCCTGGCGGCGGTCTACACCCCCATCGGCATTATGGGCGGCCTGACCGGCGCGCTGTTCCAGGAATTCGCCTTCACCCTGGCGGGCGCAGTGATCGTGTCGGGCGTGGTCGCTCTGACCCTGTCACCGGTGATGTGCGCGCTGCTGCTCAAGCCCGACTCCCAGCAGGGCCGGTTTGCGCTGTGGGTGGACCGCCATTTCGCGCGGCTGGTCGCAGGCTACGGGCGGATGCTGGACAACAGCCTGAACTACCGGCCGGTGACGCTGTTGTTCGCCGCCGCCGTGGTGGTCAGCATCGTGTTTCTGTATCTGGGTTCACAGCGCGAACTGGCGCCGCCGGAAGATCAGGGCACGCTGCTGACTTCGATCAAGGGCCCGCAATACGCCAATATCGATTACACGGACGCCTATGTGGCGCGGCTGATTGAGACCTTTCACAGCTTTCCCGAAGCCGTGTCCAGCTTTGCCGTGACCGGCGAACCCGGCCCCAACGGCGCCTTTGGCGGCGTGCTGTTCAAGCCCTGGGGCGAGCGCGAACGCAGCGCCCAGGAGCTGCTGCCGCTGGTACAGGCCGCCGCCAGCCAGATCGAGGGTCAGAGTATTTTCGCGTTCCTGCTGCCGTCCCTGCCGGGCTCCACCGGCGGGCTGCCGGTGCAGATGGTGATCAACAGCGCGGCGGATTTCGACACCGTGTTCACCACCATGGAGTCCCTCAAGGACGCCGCGCGGCGCAGTGGCATGTTCGTGGTGGTGGACTCGGACCTGGCCTTTAACAACCCGGTGATCCATCTCGATATCGACCGCGCCAAGGCCAATGCGCTGGGGGTCAGCATGGCGGATATCGGCAACTCCCTCGCCCTGCTGGTGGGCGGCAATTACCTCAACCGCTTCAACCTGGAGGGACGCTCCTACGACGTCATCACCCAGGTGCCCCGCAGCGAGCGCCTCACGCCCCGGCGCCTGACCGACTACTACGTCCGCACCGCCAGTGGCCACCAGATTCCGCTGGCCACCCTGGTCAGCCTGCGCACCGACACGGCGCCCAACGCGCTGACCCAGTACAACCAGCTGAATGCCGCCACCCTGCAGGCCATGCCCGCGCCGGGCGTGACCATGGGCACGGCGGTGGCCTTTCTGGAGGCTCAGGCCAACCAGCTATTGCCCGCAGGCTTCAGCTACGACTGGCTCAGCGACGCGCGCCAGTACGTGCAGGAGGGCAACCGCCTGGTGCTGACTTTTGCGATGGCGATGGTGGTGATTTTTCTGGTGCTGGCGGCGCAGTTCGAGAGCCTGCGCGACCCGCTGGTGATCCTGATCAGCGTGCCGCTATCGGTGTTCGGCGCGCTGCTGCCGGTATTCCTGGGCTTTGCGACCCTCAATATCTATACCCAGATCGGTCTGGTGACCCTGATCGGCCTGATCAGCAAGCACGGTATTCTGATGGTGGAGTTCGCCAATGTGATCGCCGCCGAGCGCAAGCTGGAGCGCCGGGCCGCCATCGTCGAGTCGGCCAAGGTGCGGCTGCGGCCGGTGCTGATGACCACCGCGGCCATGGTGCTGGGCCTGGTGCCCCTGCTGGCTGCCAGTGGCGCCGGCGCGGCCAGCCGCTCGGCGATCGGCCTGGTGATTGTGGTGGGCATGTCGGTGGGCACCCTGTTCACGCTGTTCGTGCTGCCCACCTTCTATACCTTGCTGGCCCGGGATCACCGGGCGCTGGCAGCGCGCGCCAATGGCCACGCGGCCGGCGGGAAACCGACCCCGCCGCTGCGTTGATGCTTCTCAGTTGGCAACGCTCGGCGCGGCGATGGACGCCGGCGGTGCCGGGGGCGCCACACCCAGTGCAGCGGCCAGTTGCGCGGCCGGCATATAGCCGGGCAGGAGCTCGCCCGTGGGGGTGACCAGTGCCGGTGTGCCGGTCACGCCCACCCGGCCGCCCAGCTCATACTGCTCGGCCACCGGGTTGCCCGGGCACACGTTGGTGGGAATCTGCTCGCGGTTTTTAAGCTTGGTGATGGCGGCCTGCTGATCCTTTGCACACCAGGCGCTGGCCAGCCGATTGTAGGTATCGGAACCCACGCCTGCGCGCGGATAGGCCAGGTAGCGCACTTCGATACCCATCGCATTGAGCGCCGGCACTTCGCGGTGCAGCTTCTGGCAATAGAAACAGTCCACATCGGTAAACACCTGGACATAGGTGCGGGTATCGCCCTTGGCGGGAAATACGATCATATCCTTGGTGTCGAGCCTGGCCATGATCCCGGCGCGGGTATCGGCGCGCTTTTTCTCCGCCAGATTGACGAAGCCCGAGGCCTCGACCTGAAACAGGTCGCCGATCACAAAATGGCCGCCGTCAGCGGTGGCATAGGCCAGCGGGCCATTGGCAAACTGCACTTCGTACAAGCCCGCCACATCGCTGGGAACAACCGACTCGATGGTCAGGTCGGGGCGCGCCGTGCTGATGCGCTGGCGCACGGTGGCACTGGCATCGGCGTCGGCCTGCGCGGGCAGGAACGGCGTCAGCAACGCGGCCAGGACGATCCACTGAACTGCTTTCATAGGGCCTCTGCTATCTCTTCATCTAATGGAGCGGTTGGTTAGAAAGCCACGGCACCGGCGAGTTCCGGCACCGGGCGCGAAATACCTCGCGCGGATTCAGGCCCGGATCAGGCGCGCGGATGGTGCTGGCTGTGCAACTGCCGCATCCGCTCCCTGGCCACATGAGTATAAATCTGGGTGGTGCTGAGATCGCTGTGACCCAGCAGCATCTGCACCACCCGCAGATCCGCACCGTGGTTGACCAGGTGCGTCGCAAACGCGTGGCGCAGGGTGTGCGGCGACAACAGGGCGCGGTCGATCTGTGCGGTGACTGCATGCCGCTTGATGCGATACCAGAACGCCTGCCGGGTCAGCGCCGCGCCGCCGCGGCCGGGGAATACCCTATCGCTCTGGTGGCCGCCGAGCAAGTCCGGCCGCGCATCGCGGAAATAGCGGCCCAGCCACGCCAGGGCCTCCTCACCCACCGGCACCAGGCGCTCCTTGCCGCCTTTGCCCAGCACCCGCACCACCCCCTGGTTGAGGCTGACCTGCCCCAGGCACAGGGTCACCAGCTCCGACACCCGCAGCCCGCAAGCGTACAGCAGCTCGAGCATGGCGCGGTCGCGCAAACCCAGCGCCTCGTCACAGTTCGGCGCCTGCAGCAGGCGCTCGACCTGAGCCTCGCTCAGGGTCTTGGGAAGGGGCCGCCCCAGTCTCGGCGCCTCCAGATGCAGGGTCGGGTCGGCGCTCAGCCGTCCCTCCCGCAGCAGATACCGGTAAAAACCCCGCAGTGACGACAGCAGGCGGGCTTTGCTGCGGGGCTTGTGGGCGCTCAGGTCCGCAAGGTAGTCCAGCAGCGTATCGCGGCCGGCAGCCATCAGCGTCCGGTCCCGCGCCCGCAGCCACCGGGCCACCCCGCGCAGATCGCGCCGGTACGCGGCCAGGGTATTCTCACTGAGCCCCTTTTCCAGCCACAGGGCATCCAGGTAGCTGTCGACAAGAATCAGGTCGGCGTCCGCGGTCATGGCACGGTCACGGCGCTGGGCTTGCACTGGTCTGGCACGGTCCTGGCATCCTTCCGATACAACAGCAGACTGAAGTTATTGCCAGTGTAGAGGAATCCCGCCTGGCCGGCGGCCGCAACCAGGTTCTGCGTTCGGCACCAACAAAAAAA
>JAVEVZ010000259.1:0-4374 GCA_034004805.1 Spongiibacteraceae bacterium
GTGCTCTTCCGATCTCCCGCTGTGCAAGCGTGCGACAGTCGCGGTGCAGTTCGTCCCAGTAGAGGTGGTATTCGGCGGGTGATTCGGGCATTGCGCTGCGCTGGCTGGTCAATGGACAGGCGATTGTGCAGTATGGACTGGCGGTGCGGCAAGCTGCTGTGCCGATGGTTTGAGAGTGAATGATGCAGGATACCCGCCCCCAGCTGTTGCACACCGATTTCCCCGCTATCCGGCGCGGGGCGCTGACCACGCTGCAGGTCAATCTGGGTTATCGCTGCAATCTCAGTTGCGTGCATTGCCATGTGAATGCCGGGCCCACGCGCACCGAGGCCATGAGCCGTGCGACCGTCGATGAGTTGCTGGCTTTTATTGACGCTCAGGCGTTGCAGACGCTCGACCTCACCGGCGGTGCCCCCGAACTGAACCCCCATTTCCGGTATCTGGTGGCGGCGGCACGGGAGCGGGGACTGCGGGTTATCGACCGCTGCAACCTCACGGTACTGCTGGAGCCCGGTCACGAAGATCTTGCGCAGTTTCTTGCCGGGCAGCAGGTGGAAATCACCGCATCGTTACCCTGTTACCTCGAAGACAATGTCGCAGCCCAGCGCGGCAAGGGAGTTTATGGCGCGAGTATCGAGGCACTGCAGCGTCTCAACGCGCTGGGCTATGGGCGCGACCCCGCGCTGCCGCTGAATCTGGTGTACAACCCGGTGGGCCCGGTATTGCCGCCTGCGCAGCAGGCGCTGGAGCAGGACTACCGGCGCGAACTCGCGGCGCGCTTCGGTATTCAGTTCAGCGCTTTGCTGGTGATCACCAATATGCCCATCAACCGCTTTGGCGCGGTGCTGCTGGCCCAGGGGCAGTTCCAGGAGTACATGCATCTGCTGCGCGACAGTTTCAGCGCCGCCAATCTCGAGACGGTGATGTGCCGCAATCTGCTGAGCGTAGACTGGCAGGGCTATGTGTACGACTGCGACTTCAACCAGATGCTGAACCTGCCGTTGCTGGCCACCGACACGCCGCGCTGGCATCTGCGCGACCTGCGCTACCGCGCCCTTGACGGCCATCCCGTCGCGATTGGGGAGCACTGCTACGGCTGTACGGCGGGGCAGGGCAGCAGTTGCGGCGGTGCCCTGGGCGGCTGATACATGGCGGAGGTCTGGCTGTCGGTAATCATCCCCACTCTCAACGAAGCCCCCCATATCCAGGATTTGCTGCAGCGCCTGCAGCCGTTGCGGGCGCGTGGTGGCGAGTTGATCGTGGTGGATGGCGGCAGCGAAGACGGGACAGTGGCGCTGGCTGAGCAGTTGGCGGATGACAGCCTGTACAGCGCACGGGGGCGCGCCGTGCAGCAGCACACCGGCGCGCGGCGGGCGCGGGGCCGGTGGCTGTGGTTTGTGCATGCGGATAGCGGGCTTGGCGACGCGGTGCTCGATGCAATCCTGGCGCTGGAACAGCGCCCCGCGGGCTGGGGCTTTTTTGCGGTGCGTCTGCAAGGCCCGCATGGCTTGCTGCCCTGGATCGCACGCGGGATGACTCTGCGTTCGCGTCTGACGCGGGTGGCCACCGGCGACCAGTGCCTGTTTGTCCACCGCGAGCTCTATGAGCGAGCGGGTGGTTTTCCGCAACTTGCGCTGATGGAGGATATCGCCCTTAGCAAACGCCTCAGGCGTCTGGCGCCACCGCAGGTGATCGCCGCGCGGGTGGATGTCAGCAGCCGGCGCTGGCAGCACAAGGGCGTGCTGCGCACTGTGCTGCTGATGTGGGGCCTGCGCCTGGCCTATGTCGCCGGGGTCAGTCCGGTACGCCTGCAGCGCTGGTATTACCGCACAGGCCGCTAGGCCTGGCTGATATCGCGACCGCCGGCGCTGTGCCGTGTCTGGCCGCCCGCGTCATAGAGATCGACGCGCTCGGATCGGCCCTGCAGGATATCCAGCACCCGGCCGATCACCAGGCGGGTGCGCCGGACGATCTGCTCGTTGACCTGATTGAGGTGCTGGCACTGCTCCCAGTGGGCAATCAACTCGCGCCAGCAGGTGGCGGTGTCGGGTGCGGCATTTGTACAGGCGGCCAGCAGGGCGGCGTCGTCGTGATAGTCGCTGGCGGCCAGCAGGGCTGCGCGCTCGCCGGCGCCCTGTTCCAGTTCGGCGACGGCGCGCTGCTTGTCGGCCAGCAGGGCGTCAAAGCCTTCGTACTCGCGGGTCTCCAGCGCGGTCTTTTCGCGCTGCAGCAGGGTCAGCAGGGTTTGGGTGGTGGCGAGATCGGCGCGAATCAGTGTGTCGAGCCGTTGCCAGTCATAGGGGGGGTGTGATGTTGCTTGCGGCATGGGGGCCTCCCGCGCGTGTGGCGCCGGGGGCTAGCCGCAGCGCCAATCAATCGAACAGTCCGTCTACCCCTAGCAATTTTTCGGCCACGATCATGGCATCGATGGAATATTGGCCACTGGCCAGGGCGTCGCGGATTTCGGCCACCCGCTTTTCATTGACGTCAGGCAGCCTGGCCAGTTTCTCGCTGGCGGCCCTGAGCACCTGGGCGCTGCCGCTCAGATTGACCACATCCCGGCTGGCCGCGGCTGGCTGCGCCGCCTGCTGCGGTTTGCCGGCAGCCTGATCGGCGCCGTTCGGGCGCTGCCCGCCGGGCTTGTTGATGGCCGGGTTGTTATTGGTCAACCCATTGATATCTCTAACCATTTCCCTGTACCAATCTGTTGTGAAGTCTGCAGTGAAACCTGTTCTGAACACTGCCTTGGCAATCTGCCTGTGCGTCGTGGCCAGATGGCCTCTGGGGCCTGTATCGGCCGCCGGGCACTGAACTTTAGCAGCGCCGGGGTGGCGGCAGCGAGAGGTTGTGCTACATCGCCACCTCTACCTGGCCCGGCCCGGTCACGCGAGCATCAATAATGCGCTGGGAGCTGCGGTTGCGCACGGCGATCTGCTCGCCGGTGCGGCCATCGCTCAGCGCGGTGCCGGGCACCTTGACCTGCAGGCCGTTGCTGACCGCCGAAATAATGACTTCGTCGCCCTTGCTGACCATCAGGGGCGGGCTCAGGCTGGTGTGCAGCAGGACGTCATCGGTGCGGATATTGCGCTTGACCACCTGACCGACGACCTCCTGCTCGGCCAGATAATAGCTGCCGTGGATATTGGCCACATCCAGCTCCCGCAGCTGTACGTCAGCGGCGGCGACCTGCGTGCCCCTGGGCAGTGGCCGCAGGGCCACCACTACGGGTCGCGACAGACTGACCGCGACCGGGACGTAGATGCGCCAGCGCGTGCCGGTCGGGCAGCTCACCTCCAGGGTCAGGCGTCGCGACAGCCGCTCGCCATCGCGGGCGCGTATGTCCAGCGGCGTATCGCAGGGTGCCAGTTGCAGGCGGGGGTCCAGGGCGGTGACCCGGAATTCAAGGCTGGCACCGGGGTCGTTCAGTTCCGTCAATAGATTGTCGCGATAGTCTGCGAGCCAGGCGTCCACCTGTTCCGCGATGGGATCTGCGGCCAGCGCGTTGAGCGCCAGCAACAAGACCGCGATACCACCAGAAAACCTGCGCTTCACCATCAACTTGGCCTATGCTTCCCCTACCATGTGCCGACTGTACAGGCGGCTCGCGGTTGCGCGTTGACCGCCGGCTGCGGCGGGAACCTGTGCGACGGTTTCAAGGCGCGACGCGCCCGGTCTGTTTGGATTAGCAATATACGTGCCCTGCTGCGGGCCGGTTGAGAGGTGGGGTTATGGCCGGAGTATTGGACAGCGTCAATCAGCGCACGCAACTGGTCGGCCAGAACCGGCTGGAGCTGCTGCTGTTCCGGCTGGCCGGCGGGCAGGTGTACGGCATCAACGTGTTCAAGGTCAAGGAGGTCCTGCCCTGTCCGCGGCTGACCCTGGTGCCGCGCCGGCATCCGGTGGTGCGCGGTCTGGCGCATATTCGCGGCGGCACGCTGGCGATCATGGACTTGAGCATGGCGATCGGCCAGCGCTCGCTGGACGATGTCGACAGGTGTTTTGTGATCATCACCGAGTACAACCGCGCCACCCAGGGCTTTCTGGTGAAGTCGGTGGAGCGCATCGTCAATATGAACTGGGGTGCGATCCATCCGCCGCCCAGGGGCTCGGGCCGGGAGAGCTACCTGACGGCGGTGACCGAAGTGGATGGCCGGCTGGTGGAGATCATCGACGTCGAAAAGATTCTTGCAGAGGTGTCGCCGGTCACCGAGGAGATTTCCGCAGGGGTCATCGATGCCGCCGTTACCCAGGCCGCTCAGTCCCGGCGCGTGCTGATCGTCTACGACTCGGTCATCGCCTGCAAGCAGATCAGGCGCTGCATAGAAAAGGACGGGGTTGAGACCACCGTGCTCTATGACGGTCGCCAGGCGCTGG
>JAVEVZ010000260.1:0-4337 GCA_034004805.1 Spongiibacteraceae bacterium
CGGCGGCGTCTATGGCCCTGGGGCCCATGGCGCCGGCCAGCAGCGGCGGCCCGCCGCGCTGGACAGGCGCCGGTTGTACCGGGTGCCGCAGCGGGTCGCCGGCGTGGTCGCCGCGCCAGACCCGGCGCAGGGTGGCGACCTGCTGCGCGAGCACGGCCTGGCGGCGCTGGTCCAGGCTGACTTGCGCCGCCGCGTAGTCCTCGGTGCGGCCGCCTATGCCGACGCCGACGCTGAGCCGGCCGTTGCTGAGCATATCGATGGTGGCCAGCTGTTTGGCGGCGATCACCGGGCGGTGCAGGGGCAATACCATCACGGTGGCCAGCAGGCGCACGTGCTCGGTGACGGCGGCCGCTGCTGCCAGCGCGGTGATAAATTCGGGGTTGGAATAGGCGATGCGTTCGCCCAGAGACAGCGAGGAAAAGGGGCCGCGATCAATGCGCCGGCACCAGCACAGGAAGTGCTCGCGGTTCCAGCCGGGTTCCATCACAGGTAGGGATACGCCGATCTCCATATCACTGCCCTGGGTTGCCGGGGGAAGTCGATCCTAGCGGTGCCTTACCTGCGCGCGCAAGCGGTGTATTGGAACCGGGGCAGCCCGGGCGCCCCGATGTCCTGATGCGCGCCCAGGCACCGGGCCGGCTCCCACCGGGGCGGGCTCAATAGCCGGTCATTTCCAGGTAACCCACGCCCAGGCGCCGGCCCTGCTGGTCCCGGACATCCACCGCCCCCTCCCAGTACCGAAAGCGGTGGTTGAACCATTGTTCGTCCAGCGCGGCCTCGACCACCCAGTCGATATCCTCGCCCAGGCGCAGCCGCCAGCGCACCGGGTAGTGCTGGCCGGCGGGGCTGGTCCAGTGGCGCTGGGGCTCAAGGCGGAAGTCCGACGCGGCAAGTATCTCCAGGCGTCCGTCCGGGTATTGCAGGCTGCCGGCGCCGAAGGGCGAGCTGCTGCCATCGGCGCGGTGCAGCCGGAACAGCATCAGGTTGCGGCCGTCCGCCAGCTGCAGGGCGAACCAGTCCCAGCCGACCACGCCAGGGGCCAGCACGCTGGTGCTCCACTCGCGGTCCAGCCACAGTTCGCCCTGGACCTCGTGAACGGCAGCGCCGATGCGCAGTTGCCCGCTGGCGGCCAGGCGCGGGATCGAATAATAGTGGGATGCATTGCCGGCGCCGCCCTTGTGGCTCAGACCCTGCTCCCCCTGGCTGACCAGCGGGCCGGCCTGGCGCGCGTTCAGGTCGATACCGATGCCCTGGTGGCGCGCCTGCATGCGCAGCTGCAGCTGCCCGGGGCGGCTCGTATCGGTGGCAGCGAGCACCCAGTCATCCAGCCAGACCCGGAACGGCCGGGCCCGGGCGCCCGCCACACCGGCTCCTTCGCTGCCCAGGCGCTCGGCGCTGTGGTAGCGGCCGCTGTCCAGCTCGCTGACGGCGAAGTGTGCCATCCAGGCCTGGGGTGACTGCCAGCCGCTGCCGTCAATGGCGGGCCTGAGCTGGTGGCGAAAGAACGTCAGCTGTACGCCGTAGCGCTGGCCCTGGCCGTCGAACAGATTGCCCGTCACATACCACCATTCATCGCGAAACCCCGGGTGCGGTCCGTAATCCTCGGGAAATACCCAGGGGCGCGGGTGCAGTGCGCGCTGAAAGCCCGCCGCGGCGTCGCCCCCCAGCAGGCCCTGGACCGACAGGGGCTGGCCCTGGTGTGCTGTGCCGTAAGCGGCATCGCGGGCGGGATCGCAGCCTGCGACACACAGCAGCCACACTGTGGCCAGCAGCGCCCTAATCACGGTGCAGGCTCGCGGCCGTTGGGGCGTTTGCAAACCGCCAGCAGGGATAGAGCGCTGCCAGCACGCCGCACAGCAGGGCCAGGCCCAGGGCGTGCAGGCCCGGCAGCGCCGACAGTATCAGCGGAAAGCTCCAGCCGAAGCTCTGGGGGTTGATCACCGCGACCAGCAGCCAGGCCACCAGCAGTCCCAGCGGCAGGGCCAGCAGCCCGGCGCTGGCGCTGATGCACAGCGCCTGGGTCAGAAACAGCCGGTGGCCCTGGCGGCGGTCCATGCCCAGGGCCTGCAGGGTGGCGAGCTGGCGGGCGCGGAACTGCTGGTAGATCACCAGGCTGCTGACAATGCCGGCGAGGGCGATGCAGAGCACCAGCAGGCGCAGGGCCCGGGTGACCGCAAAGGTCTGCTCGAAGATCCCCAGGGCGCGCTCGCGGACCTGGTTGCGGGTCACCAGGCGCACCCCTGGCTCCGCCCCGCGCAGGGCGGTGAGGGTATCGATAATGGCCGCCTGCAGGCGCTCGCCATCGCTGCCCGGTGCCAGCTCGATGGCCAGCGATGACTGGCCCGGGTCCTGCCACCAGCGGCGGTAGTGGTCGAGGTGGATCAGCACCCGGCCGTGCTCGTCGCCGTAATCGCGGAATACGCCGGCCACCGTGAAGCGCTGCTCGCCGCGATCGCCGGGCAGCGCGAGGCTGTCGCCGGGACGCAGGTGGCGGCGGCGGGCCAGGGGTTCGCTGATCATGACCGCGCCCGCCGCGAAACGCTGCCAGGGGTCCGCCAGGGCGGCCAGCAGGGCGGGTCGACGGTGCGCCGGGGGCGTGGTCTGTGCGGTTAGCGCCAGTGGCTTGCCGGTCAGGCTCAGGGTCGTGAAACGGCGTGGCGTCAGCTGGCTGACACCGGGCAGGGCGGCGATGGCGGCGGTTTCGGCCGCGTCGGTGGCGCCGAACAAAAACAGGTCGGCGGGCAGTTGTTGGTCCAGCCACCCGACGAAGGCGTCGCGAAAGCTGTCCACCATCAGGGCCACGCCGCTGCTGGCGGCCAGTGCCAGACACAGCGCCGCCACCGCCACCTGGGTGCGCGCGCCCTCGCGGCGGCAGTCGCGCACTGCAATGCGGCCGATCACGCCCCAGCCGCTGGCGGCGCGCTCCAGGCCGGGCCACAGCAGCGCCAGTGCCTCGGGTATCAGCGCCAGCAGCCCCAGCAGCAGGGCCGCCATGCCCAGAAATGCCCCGCCTAGGCCCATGGTCCAACCAGCGCCCGTGGCGGGAGCCAGCACTAAAAGGCCACCGCCAATCAGGGTGGCGGCGCCGGCTCGGCGCAGGCTCGGCGAAGCGGCGCGCCGGGGCCGGTCCGGCCGGTACTGCTGATAACAAAGGCTGTAGCAGGCCAGCATGATCAGCAGCGCCAGCAGGGCGGGCCACAAGGCTGCGGCGATACTCACGGGAACCTGAGCACCGCCGGGCAGGGCGTAGAGTTCGCGCAGACTGGCGCCCGCCGTGCGGGCCAGGCCACGGCCCAGGGCCTGGCCCAGCAGTGCCCCGGGCAGCGCGGCCAGCGCCGTCAGCAGCAGTGCCTCCAGCCACAGGCCACCCAGCAGCTGGCGGTGCTCGGCCCCCAGCTGCCACAGCCGCTGCAGGCTGGGCAGGCGGCGCAGGAAGGCCGCCTGGCAGATGCCGTAAATCAAAAAACCCACCACCGCAAAGGCCAGCAGCGCGAGACAGCGCAGATTAAAGCGGAAGGCGTCGCTCAGGCTCTGGCGGCCGCGCAGTATCTCGGCGGTGGACTCCAGGCGCAGCCCCGCTGGCAAGGTGTCGGCAAGCGCTGCGAGGTCCACGTCGGGGGGGATTGCCAGATCGATGTGCGACAGGCGCCCGGCTCGCCCCAGCAGCCGCTGGGCGGTGCCGATATCGGTGACCAGCCAGTTGTCGGGCAGCCCGTCAACCAGGGCGCCGACAGTGGCGCTGGTGGGCTGATCATCCAGTGCGATGGCGCTGCCGGCCACCCAGCCCTGCCCGGCAGCACTGGTCGCGGAGACTGCCACCTGGCCCGGTCGCCCCACGGCGCCCGAGCCCAGGGATCCCAGACCGCTGCCGGTGGCCTGCAGCTTGCCCTGCTGTAGAGCGCTCAGGGGGTCCACGCCCACCAGCGTCCAGCGTTGACCCGCGACCCGCACGCTGCCCTCCAGCACCGGTGCCAGTGCCAGGCCGGGCCAGCGGGCCAGCCACAGCCGGCGCAGGTCCGCATAGACGGTCTCCGGGAAATCCCGGCGCGCGTTGGCCAGCCGGTAATTGGCCTCGCCGTCCAGCTGCGCCGCGGCCCGGGCCAGGCTGGCGGCACTGTGGCGGTCCAGCAGTTCCACGGCGGTCAGCGCCGCTATCGCGAGTACCGTGCCCAGCAGCAGGAGCAGGCTGGGCACGGGCTGGCGGCTGAGGTAGCGCCATTGACTCAACCAGAGCAGCATGGAGGGAGCCTTCCGTATCGGGTAACGCGGGTGCGGCCGCCGGGTTCAGCGGCGCCAGTGGTGCCGACGCTGGCGCAGGGGCGCGCAAAGACGCAGAG
>JAVEVZ010000261.1:0-4310 GCA_034004805.1 Spongiibacteraceae bacterium
AGTTGTATCTGCCGCTGCTGATGGGCGGCAGCTTGGTGCTGGCCAGTGCCGAGGAGGCGATGGACGGCGCGGCACTGGCTCGCCTGCTGGATGCGCAGCGCATCGACCTGATGCAGGCCACGCCCAGCACCTGGCGGCTGTTGCTGGCCAGCGGCTGGACTGGCAGCGGGCGGCTGCGCGCGCTGGTGGGCGGGGAAGCCCTGCCCGCCGATCTGGCCCGGGACCTGCAGCCCCGCGTCAAAGCCCTGTGGAATATGTACGGGCCCACCGAGACCGCCGTGTGGTCCACCTGTTATGAAGTGACAGATCCCCAGGCGCCGCTGCTGATTGGCGCGCCCATCGCCAATACCCGCTGCCATGTGGTGGACACCCGGGGCCTGCCGGTGCCGCCGGGGGTGGCCGGCGAGCTGTGGATAGGCGGCGACGGCGTCGCCACCGGCTATCTGGCGCGCCCCGAGCTGACCGCCGCGCAGTTTGTGGCGGAGCCGGGGGCGCCCGGGCAGCGCTGCTATCGCACCGGCGACCGGGCGCGCTGGCGCCGCGAAGGCCTGCTGGAGTACTTCCAGCGCATGGACCAGCAGGTCAAGGTGCGCGGCTTCCGCATCGAGCTGGGCGAGATCGAGGCGGTGCTGGCTCGCCACCCGGCGGTGGAAGAGGTGGCGGTGCTGGCGAGAACCTATGGCGTCACCGACCAGCGCCTGGTGGCCTATGTGCGCTTCGCGGCGGGCCAGCACCTCACCAACACCGAGCTGCGGCGCTTCCTGCGCGACAGCCTGCCCGACTATATGATTCCGCAGCTGCTGGTGGAAATGGAGGCTATGCCGTTGACCCCCAACGGCAAGCTGGACCGCAAGGCCCTGCCGGATCCGCTGGGCGACACCCGCCGCGAACGTCAGATGACGCCGCCCCGCAGCGACGCCGAGCGCGCCCTGGCCGAGATCTGGCGCGAGGTGCTGAAAGTGGCCGATATAGGGATCGACAGCTACTTTTTCGATATTGGCGGTCACTCGCTGCTGGCCATGGAGGTCATGCTGCGGGTGAAGCAGCGCTTTGGCGTGGCCCTGCATCCGCGGGAGCTGATACTGAACACCCTGGAGCAACTGGCGGCACAGATAACCGGGGTACAGGAAGCCGTCGATGCGGGAGATGGCGGCAAGCCGGAGCGTGGACCGGGGTTGCTGAGGCGTCTTCTGGGCCGCCGGAACTGAGATGTCGCCGGCGCCGCTGCAGCGTGTCCGGTGCGCCGGGTGTGTTAGGATTGCGGCCTTTGCGGCGCGCTTTTTATAAGAAGATCGCAGCCCGGCAAATGCACAGCGCGATGGGTTCAGCCAGGGGTTCGGCCTGTGGCTGGGATCGCGACAGCACATAACGATTTCAGGAGACAGGCGCAATGGCACGATTGATGGGTATGGTGGCGGTGTTGTTGCAGGTGCTGGTGATTGCCGGCTGTGCGTCCAACACGCCGGTGGGCGCGCCCGAGCAGGTGCTGGCCTTTGCTGCGGAGGAATACACCATCGGCGTGGGCGACCAGCTCACCGTCAATGTCTGGCGCAATGAAAACCTGTCGGTACAGGTGCCGGTGCGGCCCGACGGCAAGATATCGGTGCCGCTGATCGGCGATGTCCTGGCCGCCGACAAAACCGCCGAAGGCCTGGCGGCGGATATCACCAAGCGTCTCGAGGAGTACATCCGCAACCCTCAGGTCACGGTCATCGTCTCCAATCCCGAGAGTTCCGATTTCCAGCAGCGCGTGCGGGTGACTGGCGCAGTGGCCAACCCCACCTCGGTGCCGTACCGCAAGGGCATGACGGTGCTGGATCTGGTGCTGATGGCGGGTGGCCCCAATGAATTTGCGTCCAACAACCGCAGCAAGCTGTACCGGCGCGTGGCGGGCGAGGTCAAGGTGTACCCGATCTATCTCGGCGACATACTGCAGAAGGGTGAGCTCGATACCAATTACCCGCTGTTGCCCTCGGACATCGTGACCGTGCCCGAGCGCTCCTTCTAAGCTGTGGGAACGGATCACGGTCAGCTGGCAGATCACAGTCAATCAATGCAGTCGCGCGGATAGTTACGAATGGAAGCCTCCTTTCTCGCCGAGTTGTTGTACGCCGTAAAGCGCGAGTTGCTGCGCTTCAAGGGCTGGGTGGTGCTGGCTTTCCTCGCCGTATCGTTCGCGGGCCTGGCGCTGGGCATGATGTGGCCCAAGCAGTACGAAACCGGCGCCATGCTGTACGCCGACCAGACCAATATTATCGAGCCGCTGTTGAAGGGGCGGGCGGAAGTCACCACCCTGGACCGCTCGGAGCAGGCGCGGGATATCATCTACACCCGCCGCATACTCGAGCAGATCGCGAGCAAGGCGGGTCTCATCACGGATATGGACCCGGTGTCCAAGCAGGAGCAGGTCCTCAGTCATCTGCGCAAATCGATTGCGATTAAAGATGAAGGTAAGAGTTACTTCCGGATTTTGTACAGGAATCCCAGCCAGGATATCTCCTTCCGCACCCTGAACACGGTGGTGGATGTCTTTATCAGCGATGCGGCGGAGCGCAAGCGCACCGAGTCCAGCAGCGCCTTCACGTTTATCGATGAACAAGTCAATCTCTACAAGCGCCAGCTGGAGGTGGCGGAAGATCGCCTGAAGCAATTCAAGTCTCAAAATCTATATCTCACCGAAGGTTCGGTGAGTACCCGTGTAAATGAACTGCGCTCTCAGATTGAGGAACTCAAGCTTAAAGTCGATGAGCTGGGCTCCCGCAGACAGTCCATTGCCCGCCAGCTCAAGAATGAAACCCAGTACGTCGCCAACCGTGGTGTGGCTGGTAGTTTCCGCGATCGCATTGCAGCATTGCAGACCCAGCTCGACGCCTTGCGCCTGCAGTACCGGGACTCCTATCCGGATATCGTGTCCCTCAAGGATCAGATTCTCGAGCTGGAACTGGCCATGGAACAGGCCCAGAGCGGCCCCGCCAACGTGATCGGCGCGGCCATCAATCCGGTGGAAAACCCGCTGTATGAAGAGCTGCGCCTGCAGCTCTCCGCCACAGAACTGGACTTGAATGCCCAGACCAAACGCCTGCAAACCCTGGAGCGCCTCCTGCAAAACGAGTACGACCGCGCCGAACAGGTGGCGGTCAACGAGGCGGAGCTGGCGGAGCTGAGCCGCGACTACGACGTCACCAAACAGATCTATGAAGAGATGCTGGAGCGCCGCGAAAAGGCCCGCCTGTCGATGACTTTGGATATCGAAGGCCAGGGCGTCAGCTACAAAATCCAGGAGCCGGCCATCTATCCGCTGCAGCCGTCCGGCCTGCGTTTCGTGCACTTTTTTGCCGCGGCCCCCGTCGCCGGGTTACTGGCGGCGATCGGCCTGGTGGTAGCCTTCGTGATGCTGGATCCACGCCTGCGCTCGCCGTCCCTGTTGCGCGCGCAGTTGCCCGAAGACATTGAGCTGCTTGGCGTGATCCCCCATGTCTACACACCGTTGAGCAAGCGCGTGTTCCGCTCCGATGTGCTGGTGCTGCTGGTGGTGGTAGTGGTGGGTATTTCCATCTATGGCGCGCTGGGCATGGCCAAGCTGGTGGATAAATTATGAGTGGGCGGGAGTAGTTGGTGGACAAGGAGCAGCAGGCCGGCAAGGTCATCGGTATCGGCAGCGAGCGCGAGCAGACGGGGACACATATCCGGCGCATGGCCGAGGTCATGTTGTTGCCGCCCGAAGAGCTGACCGAGCGCAAAATTATCTACCCGGGCATGGCCCAGCGCGAGGTCCTCAACCAGTTTCGCGAAATCCGCACCCGGCTGCTGCAGAAAGCCGGTGGCGACAATTTCGTGGTGATGGTCAGCTCCATCGCCGAGCACGGCGGGTCCAGTTTCACTGCCATCAACCTCGCCGCCGCCTTTGCCCTCGATGAGCGCAAGACCGCGCTGTATATCGACTGCAATCTGTACGACCCCTATGCCGCCAAGTTGCTGCCCACGGAGCCGGAATACGGGCTCACGGATTACCTTGAAGATTCGACCCTGAGTGTCGAGCACGTGATCTACGCCTCGGGCATTCCCCGCCTGCGGGTTATACCCGCCGGTTCGGTGCGAGAAACCGCCACCGAATACTTCAACTCGACCCGTATGGACGAGCTGATGGCAAGCCTGAAAAAACGCTACCCCGACCGCTTTATCGTCATGGACGTACCGCCGGTCAGCACCACCGCCGAAGCGCGCATCCTGTCCCAACTGTGCGACTTCGCCATACTGGTCGTCCCCTTCGGCAAAGTAACCATCGGCCAGGTCATGTCCGGCATCGACGC
>JAVEVZ010000262.1:0-4291 GCA_034004805.1 Spongiibacteraceae bacterium
CTTCCGATCTGTTTCGATCAGCGTCGGCATCAGCACGAACAGACCAAAGGTGACAAGCAAAGCCAACGCGCCGCCTATCAGCAAGCGTAGATTGTTCATAGGGCGTTAGCCTTCCTCGGTAGCCAGCGAAACGTCGAAGACCCCGGCAGCGCGGGCGGCGTCCATAACAGCGGTGACAGTCTTGGTATTGGAGTTTCTGTCCGCCTGGATAACGATTGCGCCTTTGGGGTTTTCCGCGTGCAGACGCTCGATAACCGAGCGCACCGAGCGCTCGTCCACCCGGCGCTGGTCTATCCAGATTTCATTGGTGCCGCTTATGGCGACCAGAATGTTGACGTTTTCCTTCTTCTGCGCCGTGGAGGCCTCGGGGCGATTCACTTCTATGCCCGCCTCCTTGATAAACGAGGCAGTGACGATAAAGAAGATCAACATGATGAAAACCACGTCCAACATCGGCGTAAGGTCGATCTCGGACGCATTCTCATCGCCACTGGCGCGGCCGTATGCTTGTCGGGCCATAGTGCTACTACTCTCAGTGATCGGTGGTCAGATGGTCTTCCAGCAACACGCTTTCGCGGTCGGCGATGCGGGTGACATAGGTGTTGGCAAAGACCCCGGACAGGGCTGCCACCATCCCGGCCATCGTGGGGATCGTCGCCTTGGAGACGCCACCGGCCATGGACTTGGCGTCGCCGCCACCGGTTACCGCCATGATGTTGAACACCTCGATCATTCCCGTCACCGTGCCCAGCAAGCCCAGCAGCGGACACAGTGCCACCAGGGTCTTGATCATGGGCAGGTTGCGGCGAATCTGTTCGGTCATCTGCGACACGAGCTGGCGGCGAATCTGCCGGGCATTCCAGGACTTGCGCTCCTTCCGGGACTCCCACTGATGGATGACCCGGTCGGCGTCCTGACGCAGCCCGAAGCGGAAGTACCAGATGCGCTCAAACACCAGCGTCCACATCAGGAAGGTGACGATGGCGATGAGCCACAACACATCGCCACCTGCCTCCATGAAGCGCCGGATAATTCCTAGGCCTTCATACAGGTAATACATTTAGCCCTTCCCCAGTTGAGCCTCGGTGTGCTCGGCAACGATGCCCGTGGTGCGCTCTTCGAGGATGTGGATGATGCGCTTGGCACGGCTGTTGACCAGGGTGTGCAACAGTACCACCGGAATCGCCACACACAGACCCAGTACCGTGGTCACCAGCGCGCTGGAGATACCGCCGGCCATCGCCTTGGGATCGCCCGCACCGAAGATGGTGATGGCCTGGAAGGTGATGATCATACCGGTCACCGTACCCAGCAGACCCATCAGCGGCGCTACTGCGGCAATGATCTTCAGCAGGTTCAGCGAGCTCTCCAGCCTGGGCACTTCGCGCATCACCGCTTCGCTGAGTTTCAGCTCCAGGGTTTCGGTGTCCATGGTCGGATTCTGCTCGTGCACCATCAGCACACGACCCAGCGGGTTGTTGTCGCTGGCCTTCTCGCTCTTGAGCTGAGCATTGACCTTGGAGCTGATCACAGTCAGCACCACCATGCGTACCAGCGCCAGCAGGATACCGAACACACCGACGGCGGTAATGATGTAGCCGATGATGCCGCCCTGATGCCAGCGCTCTTCCAGGGTCGGGCTGTCGATCAGCGCCGCCAGGTAGGTGCCGCCGGAGGGGCCGGTGGGATCCAGGCCAACGGGGTGTACGCCGCTGGTGGCGTTAGCCAGCTTCTCGCCCCAGCCCTTGAACGGACCGCTGGGCTGGCGGGGCAGCTCGGACAGTGTGCCGTCTTCGAAGTTGTACTGCAGGTAATTGCCTTCATCGGTGATGATGTTGAAGGTACCTACGCGCACGACTTTGCGCTGCTCAATATCGCCGCCCGGCTTGGACACCTCGGCGTTGAAGCTGACAACGCGGCCGGACTCGGTCATTTCGCGCTGCATCTCAAACCACAGGCGCTCGATCTCGCTCACCGATGGCAGCTTCTCCGCGCCGGACATCTTGGCGATCAGTGACTCCAGGAACTCGCTGCGGTCAGGGTACTGAGCGCTGATCAACGAGGTCTGGAAGTTGGAGCGCAGGTCACCGGCTGCAGAAGTCAGATGGCCGAACAGCTCGGTCAGGGTGCCCAGGCGCTCCTTCAGCTGGCGCTGTTTCTCGCTGACC
Organism: Spongiibacteraceae bacterium; assembly: GCA_034004805.1. GTDB lineage: Bacteria > Pseudomonadota > Gammaproteobacteria > Pseudomonadales > CAMLJR01 > JAVEVZ01. The sequence goes on from JAVEVZ010000262.1 coordinate 2,169, forward strand.
AGGATCTCGTTCTGTTCAAACTGCGCTTCCAGCTTGGCGGAGCGCTGCTCTTCCTGCTCGCGGGTGCGGCGCGCTTCGGCGAGCAGTTGCTGCTGCTGCGCCTTGGCCGCGATAAAGCGCTGCTCGCGTTGAGCGTTCTCTTTCGCCTCGGCGACCCGGCCCTGCTCGACCAGCTTCAGCAGCTCGCCCAGCGAATTCGCCTGCGGCTCCTGCGCCATGGCGCTGCCGGCGGACAGAGTCAGTGCGCAGCTCAGAGCAACGGCTGCAGCGTTAAATAGATGTTTTTTCATTAGTTCACAGCCTCCGGAGCCGAAACAGGTACTTTCAGCACTTCAATAGACGCCTGCTTGCGGGCAATGCGCAGACCTTTCTGGATAGCGCCGCGATAAGCGGACTTGTCCAGTTGTTCAAACTGACGGGTTTCTTTATTCCACATGCCGGAGACTTCGGTGTCGGTGGTCTGATACAGCAGCGCCACCCGACCGATCTGCAGGAAATTGACATCGCGGTCGACGCCGTCAATGTTCACCTTGCCGGTGTATTCGCCGATCTTGCGGCCGAACTCGTTTTCGATCTTGTAGGCCTCGAGCACCTGGCGGAACTTCTCGGCCACCGACAGATCGGAGCGGTCGACGTTGTTGCGCAGGAACTCAATGCGCTGCTTGCGCTCGTCGAGAAAGAACGGCACGTCCAGCGCAACAAACTGCTCAAGCCCTTCGATCATCCGAATCACCAGCGGCAGCATCTGACGCTGGATGACCGTCACCTGGTCAATGGACTCTTCGATGTCCTGGATGCGCTTCATCTGGTTGGCGAGCTGGCGCTCCAGGCGCGTGTTGTACACCTTCAAACCGTCGATCTGCTTGTTGACCGTTTTATAGTCGGACAACAGGTCGTTGGTTTCCCCCGCCAGCTTGTCGATCTTCTCCTGGGACTGCTTGGCCGCCGCCGTCTTGGTCTGGCCGACTTTCAATATGGCATCTACAGAATTGGCGTGGACACCCATGGTGCCCATGAGCGCGCCGAGTGACACCGCCACGGCGAGCGCAACCAGTTTGAAACGATGCATAGTCATGGGGATTGAAGTTCCTTAGGGACGTTGAGTGAATGCAGGTTTGTTATACGCTTGATCCAGCCGCCACAGGACGTTAGCGGACGATGGCCTCTAAACAAGGCGGGCATTCTAACCACAAGTTTTTTCATTAATCAACGAATTTGCCTGACACTCATGCTTAGGCGCGTATCGCACTATTTTATGGGTAAATCGGTGACATTTGCCGCAGCAATGGCGTTTCATTCGGTAACACATCGCGCCATGTTTCAGCCCGCGCCGCGCTGCCGGCTTCAATGGCCGGCAGCGTTCTGCGATGGCTTTTCCGCTGCCCGCTCCAGTATCCGGAAGCTGTAGCCGAAGTGCTCGGCGCGCCGCTGGTCGCGGGCAACTTCGCGCCATTCGGCGGCGGAAAATGCCGGAAACCACGCGTCGCCGTCGACATCGGCGTCGATCACCGTCAGATACAGCCGATCTGCCTCGGGCAGGAGCTGGCTATAGAGCTGGGCGCCGCCGATCACCATCACCTCATCGGCGCCCCTGGCTGCGGCCAGCGCCTGGGCCCGCGCCAGCGCCGCCCGGACCGAGGTGAAGACCTCGACGCCGGCAGCGTGAAAATCCGGGTCGCGACTGACCACCAGGTTGTCGCGGCCGGGCAGTGGCCGGCCGATCGAGTCAAAGGTTTTGCGGCCCATGACAATAGGCTTGCCCAGGGTCAGCTGTTTGAACCGCTTGAGGTCGTCGCTCAGGTGCCAGGGCAGGCGGTTGTCGAGGCCGATGACCCGGTTCTGTGCCATGGCGGCAATCATCGCGGTGCGCGCCACCATCAGATCGCCACCGGAGCCTTGATACCGGGGTGGGGGTCGTAGCCCTCGAACACAAAGTCCTCCAGCCTGTAGTCGTACAGCGTGGCGGGCTTGCGCGCGATGACCAGCCGCGGCAGCGGGCGCGTGTCGCGGGCCAGCTGGCGAAACACGATCTCGTCATTGAGGTGGTTCTGGTACAGGTGGCAGTCGCCGAAGGTGTGCACAAAGTCCCCCACGCCCAGATCGCACTGCTGGGCGATCATATG
>JAVEVZ010000263.1:0-4272 GCA_034004805.1 Spongiibacteraceae bacterium
CTGCATCAGCAATACGGCGGACAGTGTGAGCGCGAACGCTGTGTGCTTCATCGTTTCTTCTCCTGTAGGTAATCCCGCCAGCGCAAGCCCACCGCGGCGTCAAGTCGGGCCATGCCCGGCTTGCCACGCTGTTCGCTTTTGGCTCGCTGTCGGGTCGCTGTTGAGCTGGTGCTGGTCAAATATCAAAGAACGTTGCCCGGCTGCCAGCCTCCCCGTTGCCGGCGGCGGACTCATTCATCCGTTGCACAATCGCCTTGTCCGCCATGTGCTGAGACAGCCACACCTCGCCGGTCAATTGTTCGAGGAAATGACTTTTCTTCAAGGCGTCCATCACCGGGCCTTTCACTTCGGACAGGTGGAGTTGAATACCACTTTCCTTTAGCCGCTGGTTGATGGATTCAAGGGTCTCCAGGGCGCTGAGGTCGATTTCATTGACCGCTGTGCACATCAGGATGACGTGCTTTACCGCGGGCCGGGTTTTGAGAAGTTCGTAGAGACGGTCCTCGATATAGCTCACATTGGCAAAGTACAGGCTGCCATCGACGCGCAGGGAGAGTATCCCCTCGTGGGTGACTACCTTATGCCGGTTGACGTTGCGGTAATGGCCCGTTCCGGACACTTCACCGACCACCGCCATATGCGGCTTCGAGGTCTTGTACAGATGCAGTGCCAGCGAGGCCAGCACGCCGCAGGCAACGCCCATCTCGACACCCAGCGTGAGGGTCACGCCGATGGTCGTGACGACGGCGATAAAGTCCGATCTGTCGTACTGCCAGGTGCGCTTGAGGATGGAGAAATCCACCAGCGACAGCACGGCGACAATAATGGTTGCGGCCAGCGTAGCAATGGGCAGATAGGCCAGGTAGGGAGTAAACAGCAGCGCTGTGAGCGCGATGCCTGCGGCGGTGAATATGCCCGCCGCGGGCGTGACGGCGCCGGCGTCGAAGTTGACGACGGAGCGCGCAAACCCGCCGGTGACCGGATAGCCTCCGCTCACCGCTGCCGCAATATTGGCTGCACCCAGACCGATCAGTTCCTGGTCCGGCACAATTTTCTGGCGCCGCTTGGCGGCCAGGGTGTGGCCCACGGACACCGACTCCACAAAGCCGATGATCGAAATAAAAATCGCCGACACCAGCAGTTCCTTCCAGGCCGGATGGATCTGCGATGGCAACGTCCATACGGGCAGCCCCGTGGGGACCTCACCCACCAGCGCTACACCCCGCTCGCCCAGGCCCAGGCTCCAGGCCAGAATGCTGGTAGCAACCACGCCGATCACGGGGCCGGTTTTGGACAGCATGGACGCGCTGTACTCGGAAAGTCCCATGCATTGCAGCGCCGGCTTGAGGCCGCTTCGCACCCAGAACAGAAACGCCAGCACCGGCAGGCCCACCAGCACTGTTGGGAAATGGATATCGCCCAGGTTGCCGCCCAGGCTGAGCGCCATATCCAGCAGATTGGCGCCGTGGGCAGGGATGCCGAGAATGTATTTGACCTGGCTGAGGGCGATGATGAGGCCGGAGGCGGTAATAAAGCCGGCGATTACCGGGTGGGACAGGAAGTTCGCCAGAAACCCCATCCGCAGAATACCCATCAGCAACAGAAAGCCGCCGGACATCAGCGCCAGCAACAAGGCCGCCTCGATATAGGCGCCACTGCCGGGTTCCGCGATACGGCCCACCGCCGAGGCAGTCATCAGCGACACCACGGCCACCGGGCCCACAGCCAGGGTGCGACTGGTGCCAAACAGGCCGTAGACCACCAGCGGCAGGATACTTGCGTAAAGGCCCATTTCCGCCGGCAGGCCGGCCAGCAATGCGTAGGCCAGCGATTGCGGGATCAGCATAACGGTTACGATCACCGCAGCCAGTCCATCGCTGGCCAGGGCCTGGCCGTTGTAGGCGCGCCCCCACTCCAGTATCGGCAGGTAGCGCTGCAGCCTGCTGGTCAATTCAACCCTCTCCAATTGCAGGCTGAACTTCCGGCCTGGCCAGCCACTCGTGGCCGCGCAACATGCCCTGCCAGTAGAGCGGCGGCATGACTTTTTCCTTCAGCAGCCAGGCCAGGCGCGTGGCCCGGGTACCGTCCACCAGCCAGCGCGGAAAAGTGGGCAGCAGCTTGCCACCGTAGCCGAACTCCGCCATCACAACTCTGCCGCGTTCCACTGTCAGCGGACAGGCGCCATAGCCGTCATAGTGGGCCACACCCGGCCCCAGACCCATATCGGCGAGGATATTGTTGGCCACGACTGGCGCCTGCTTGCGCGCGGCCGCTGCGGTTTTGGCGTTGGGGGCACTGGTGACATCGCCCAGCGACCAGATGTTGGTGTACTGGTTGTGGCGCAGCGTGTTTTGCTCCACATCGACCCAGCCGGTCGCGTTGACCAGGGGACTGGCGCGTATGAAATCCGGCGCCACCTGGGGCGGCACTACGTGAATCATGTCGAACTCACGCTCCACGGTTTCCACGGTGTCATTTTCACCGGCAGTCTCAAACCAGGCACGGTGCCCGGGGCCATCGACCTTCACCAGCTTGTGGCCCAGGCTGAGCTGGATAGCGTATTTTTTGACGTATTGCATCAACGCCGGCACATAATCCTGCACGCCGAACAACACGGCCCCGGCGTTGCAGAATTCGATATCGATATCAGCCAGCCGCTGCTGTCGGGTCCAGTAGTCGGCAGAGAGATACATCGCCTTCTGCGGCGCGCCAGCGCACTTGATGGGCATGGGCGGCTGGGTAAACAGGGCTCGACCCTTGCGCAGATTCTGCACCAGCTGCCAGGTGTAGGGGGCAAGATCAAAGCGGTAATTGGAGGTGACGCCGTTGGCGCCCAGGGTATCCAGCAGCCCTTCGACGCCCTCCCAGTGCAGCTTGATGCCCGGCGCCACCACCAGGCGCTTGTAGCCGATCAGGCGGCAGCCCTCCAGCACCACGGTATCGCGTTGGGGATCAAAGGCCGCCACCGCGGCCTTGATCCACGCCACGCCGCGAGGGATCAGCGACGCCATGGTGCGCGCTGTTTGCTGGGGCTGAAAAATCCCGGCACCCACCAGCGTCCAGCCGGGCTGGTAATAATGCACATCGGCCGGATCGATAATGGCGATGGACAGTTTGTCATTGCGTTTTCTGAGACTGGCGGCGGTGGCGATACCCGCCGCGCCGCCGCCGACGATGACCACATCGTAACTGGCCAGGTTTTCGCTGCCGCAAACGTCAGACCGGCTGTTGATACGCGCCGCAATCCCGCTCATATCGTAGCCGGCCTGTTTCGCGGTACGGGCGATCTCGGCGACCGGCCGGCGCCGGCCCTCGTACAGCGCCCACAGCACGGTCGAGCGCATGCCGCTGCGGCAGTAGGCGTGTACCGGCCCCTGCGCTGCGTCCAGCAGTTTGCCGAATTGCGCGGCATCCTCGTCCCGCACTTCGCCGGAGATCACCGGCAGGTAGTGGCAGGTCATGCCCAGCGCCTCGGCCGCCTGGGCGATTTCCTGGAAGCCCGGCTGATCACTGCCCTCACCGTTGGGACGGTTGCAAATCAGCGTCTTTACTCCGCGCGCCGCGAGTTGCGGCAGGTCGGCGATGGTGATCTGGCCGGAGACGGTCAGGGACTTATCGAGCAGCTTGGGTTCCATATTCTGCGCCTTTTACAAAAGCTGATTACAGCAGGTTGAGCGGCAGTTTCAGATAGACGACGCCGTTGTCTTCCGGGTCAGGGAGGTGCCCCGCCCGCATATTCACCTGCAGGGACGGCAATATCAGGCGAGGCATATCAAGAGTGGCGTCGCGCGCTTCCCGCATGGCGACAAACTCGTCCTCACTGATCCCCTGGTGTACGTGAATATTGGCCTCCTTCTGTGCCGCCACTGTGGTTTCGCATGCCACGGCGCGATCGTTGGGCATATAGTCGTGACACATGAACAGACGCAACTCATCCGGCAGCGACAGCAGGCGCTGAATGGAGCGATACAGGATACGCGCGTCGCCGCCGGGAAAGTCCGCGCGGGCAGTGCCGCCATCGGGCATAAACAGGGTATCACCGACAAAACAGGCGTCGCCCACCACATGGCTCATGCAGGCCGGCGTGTGGCCCGGTGTGTGCAGCGCATGACAGACCAGGCTGCCAATGGTGTAGCGGTCGCCATCGACAAACAGGTGATCGAACTGGGAACCGTCGCGGGCAAATTCAGTCCCCGCGTTGAAGATCTTGCCGAAGGTCTCCTGCACCGTGACGATTTCCGCGCCTATCCCGATCCTGCCACCCAGCTTTTC
>JAVEVZ010000017.1:0-20475 GCA_034004805.1 Spongiibacteraceae bacterium
GGCGCGCCAACCCTGCGAGCTGGAAAATAGAGCGTTGGGACCATTGCTGCAGGCATTGAAGTCCTTGGACGCTCTGGACATGGGACGATTCAGCAGATCATAGACCCAGCTAAGGGTTACCCGACCGCGCCGGTCCGTTTCGTTTACATGGGGTTCGCCATATTTGCTGCCGAGGGACTGCAGCAGTGATTGCACGGTGGGGCTCTCTGTTTCGGGGAACACAGTGCGGCGCCAGATGGCCCCGGCCTTCTCCTGGCCGGGCATGCCGGTAAACACGATGTCGAATTCCTGGCTGATGCCCTTGAGCGGCTTGAGACGGTAGCCACCATCTTCGCAGGTCTTGCGGGAGCCCATGGCGCTCATGTCGCGGACAATCTCCTGCCCGGTACAGGGCGTGCCGTTGGAGGCGCGGATCAGTTGCCGGATCGGAAAGTCATAGGTCTGCTTGATATTCCATTTCTCGGCGGTTTCGAGGGTGGGCACATCGTCGCGACACTGCAGCACCCACATCACATCGTCGTAGCTCATGCCGGGCTGCAGGCCGACGATATCATCCACCGGTGCGCCGTCGACGCGCCTGAACGACGCGGGCCTGGCAGGGCAGTCACGCGCGTTGTTTTTCGCCACTGGCGGCGTGTCTCTGCCGGTTGCTGTGTTCTGCTGCCGGGGGGCATCGTCGCAGCCCGCGAGCAGCGCGAGCGCAAAAGCAGTGATAGCAAACAGTGCCCGGTTCATGGTTGTGTTCTCCCGATTGTCTTGTCCCGACTTTATTGTGTTGAAACATTGTGTTGAAGCGCGCTCGCGAATGGTGCCGTGAATGCATCAGCGTCGCCGCGCGATGTCCGGGTATAGATAGCAAGAATGGATTTCCGGTGGAACCACCGGAGTTCTATTATTTGGCGATAAAAAGAGCAGAGCGGCCGGGGGGTTGAGTTCTGACGGGATACGGGGCGATAGAGGTGTGAGGTCCGGCGCCTGACAAGGCGCTGTGCGGCGCCCGGCGTCAAGGCCTAGGTGTGTCGCTCGCTGCGTTCTTCAGAGCTTCCCTGGCTTTGGGCGTCGTGCCTCAGGCGCTCGCGGTTCAGCTTGAGCCACTGCATGGCGATCAGGGTGTGGGCGTTGCCGATACGCCCGTCCAGCAGCCATTGCCAGGCCTCGTCAAAGCCGACCACCTGCACGCGGATATCCTCGCCCTCGGTGGCGAGGCCGTGTATGCCGCCCGCCTGGCTCAGGTCGGTCAAGCCACAGTAGAGGTGCAGGTACTCGCTGCTGCCGCCGGGACTGGAGTAGTACCCGGTGATTTTTTCCAGCTGGCGGATACTGCAGCTGGCTTCCTCCTGGGCTTCGCGCCGGGCGACAGTTTCGATGGGCTCGTCGGTGTCGATCAGCCCCGCGACCAGTTCGTACAGCCACGGGGAATCGCTGCCTGGCAGGGTGCCGACGCGAAACTGTTCGAGGAGGGCGACGCTGTCCAGCTGCGGGTCGTAGAGCAGCACGCCGACAGCGGCGTGACGCAGAATCAGTTCGCGGCTGATGGGCTTGCTCCAGCCGCCCGCGAACAGGCGGTGGCGCAGCCTGAGGCGACGCAGCTAGAAGAAACCGTTATAGCCCTCTGCGTCGTCGAGGATTTCCACATCGTCGCGGGTAAAGCGCCTGTTCATCAGAAGCGCCGTTCGGTGTACCAGTTGACCGGGCGCGCGTGCTTGTCGACCTGGTCGACGACGTCGAGGATCAGCGCGAACAGGGCCATGCGCACCAGCACGCCGTTGTCGGTCTGGCGGAAGATGGCGAGGTTGGGGTTATCGTTGAGATCGTCCGCTAGCTCCTGGGCCTCGGCGCGGGAGTCGCGGGGCAGGGGATGCATGATCACGGTGTTGGGGTCGCAGAAGCGGGTGTAGATCGCCTGGTTCAGCCGGTAGCGTCCGCGGTACAGGGCCGCCTCTTCCAGGCTCGCGAAGCGCTCTTCCTGGATGCGCGTGGAGTAGGCGATATCCACCTGGGCGAGGCTGTCCTCCATGGTGTCGGACTCCACCACCGTGTGGCCGCCTTCGCGCAACTGGGCGACAATCGCCGCCGGCATTTTCAGCTCCGGCGGCGACACCAGCGCCACCGTCACATTGCGGTACAGCGACAGCAGCTTGCACAGGGAGTGCACCGTTCTGCCGTAGCGCAGGTCGCCGATCAGGGCGATGCGCAGGCCGTCCATGTCATTGCGGCCGCGGTGCTGCAATTCCTTCTTGATGGTGTAGAGGTCCAGTAGCGCCTGGCTGGGGTGCTCGTTGGCGCCGTCGCCGCCGTTGATCACCGGCACCCGGCTGGCGCTGGCGAACTCGGCCACCGAGCCCTCCTGGGGGTGGCGCATGGCGATCACATCGCTGTAGCCCGACAGGACCCGCGCGGTGTCGTACAGGGATTCGCCCTTGGCCAGCGCCGAATTCTGGATGCCGGTGGTCTCGCGCACTTCGCCCCCCAGCAGGTTGAATGCGCAACCGAAGCTGACCCGGGTGCGGGTGGAGGGCTCGAAGAACATATTGCCGAGGATGGCACCTTCCAGCACCCGGGTGATCTTGTCGCGGTGGGCGTAGGGCCGCATGCGGTCGGCGACGGCGAAAATGCGCTCGATATCGACGCGCTCAAACTGTTCGATGGACAGGATATGGGTGCCGGGAAATTTCAATCAGGGTTCTCCAGAAGCGCCGAGCATGGGTGCGTCGTCCAGTACCGCAGGGGTGTCGAACTGCAGGCTGGCCCAGCGCGCGTACAGCGGTGACCGCTCCAGCAGCTGCTGGTGCGTACCCCTGGCGACCAGGCGGCCATGGTCCAGCACCGCAATCGTATCCACGTTGATGACCGTCGCCAAGCGGTGGGCGATAACAATGGTGGTGCGGCCGCTCATCAGGCGTTCGAGGGCCTGCTGGACCTGGAATTCGCTCTCGGCGTCGAGGGCGCTGGTGGCCTCGTCCAGCAGCAGCAGGCGCGGATTTTTTAGCAGCGCGCGGGCGATGGCGATGCGCTGTCGCTGGCCGCCGGACAGGCGCACGCCGCCCTCGCCGACAAAGCTGTCGTAGCCCTCGGGCAGGCGCTGGATAAATTCGTCGGCAAAGGCCGCCTCGGCGGCGGCACGCACCGCGGCGTCGTCGGCCTCGGGGTCGCCGTAGCGGATATTGTCGGCGACGCTGCCGGAGAACAGCACCGGCTGCTGTGGCACCAGGGCGACCTGCGCGCGCAGGGTTTCCGGGTCCAGTTCGCGGATATCGATGCCGTCAAAGCGGATGCTGCCCTCGACCACGTCGTAGAAGCGCAGCAGCAGGTCGAACAGGGTGGATTTGCCGGCGCCGCTGGTGCCCACCAGTGCCAGTGAACTGCCCGCCGGCACCACCAGCGACAGCCGGTCGATGGCGCGGTGCCGGGGGCGGCTGGGGTAGCAGAACACCACGTCCTCCAGTTCGACCTGGCCGCGCACCGGCGTGGTGAAGGGGCGCGGGGTGGGCGGCGCGACAATCAGGCTTTGCGCATTGAGCAGGTCCATCAGGCGTTCGCTGGCGCCGGCGGCGCGCTGCAGGTCGCCGTACACCTCGCTGATGGCACCCACCGAGCCGGCCACGATGACCGCGTAGAAAATAAATGCCACCAGCTCGCCGGCGGTGATGGTGCCGGCCAGCACATCGTTGCCGCCCACCCACAGCATGGCCCCCACGGCGCCCATTACCAGCAGGATGACCACGGCGGTGAGTATGGCGCGCTGGCGGATGCGCTGTACGCCGACCTCGAAGGCGGTTTCGACATGCTGCCCGAACAGCTCGCGGTCGCGCTGCTGGTGGTTGAAGGCCTGCACGACCTTGACGTTCTTGATGGATTCGCCGACGAAGCTGCCGACGCTGGCGATCCGGTCCTGGGTGGTGCGTGACAGGCGGCGCACCCGGCGCCCGAACACGATGATCGGCACCACCACCAGCGGCACGCACAGCATCACGATGGCGGTGAGCTTGGGGTTGGTGATAAACAGCCAGATCAGGCCGCCCACAAACATCAGCACATTGCGCAGGGCGATGGACACGGAGGAGCCGATCACGGCTTCCAGCAGGGTGGTGTCAGTGGTGATCCGCGACTGGATCTCGCCACTCAGATTGGTCTCGAAATAGCCGGGGTGCAGGCCCACCACATGGTCGAACACCGCGCGGCGTATATCGGCGCTGACCCGCTCGCCGATCCAGGACACGGTGAAAAAACGTACAAAGGTCCCCGCCGCCAGACACAGCACCAGCACCAGGAACAGTATCAATACCTGGTTGAGCTGCTCGGGGCTGCCGCCGCTGAAGCCCTTGTCCACCAGCAGGCGCAGGCCCTGGCCGATACTGAGGGTGACCAGTGCGGTAAAAGTCAGTGCAAACAGAGCGATGACCACCTGGCCGCGGTAGGGCGCCAGGAATCGGAGCATGGCGCGCAGCAGGCCCAGATCGCGGCTGCTGGGGCGTTCGCTGGTATCGGTCATTGGAGGCACCACCGTTCAGAGGGGGCGCCATTATCCCGGTTGACCGCCGGCGATAAAAGCCCGCTGTTTTTGCACAGGCGCTGGCAGCGGGCAATTTTTGGCTACAATGCCCGGTGCGCGGCCTGTCTCTGGCGCTGGTCTGGCCACCTGCGCTGCGTCGGACGGGCCCGGCATGCCAGCGCTGTTCCAGCGGCAGCCTGTGTGATTTCAACCACAATCAAAGGACACCCCGGTGCCGCTCGACGACATCGCCACCCTTGTCAAATATTGCAGTGTCGAGACCGGGCTGAAGATCCTCGAGAGTCAGTCGCTGCGTTTCAGTGCGCCCGCGCTGTTCGGCGACCCCTTCGCACCGGACCATCACTCCCAGCCGGGTTTCGATGCCGAGACCCTGCTGGACGAGCTGGTGCGCACGGTCGTGGCAATGGTGTTTGGCGCCGAGGCCCCCACCGGCAAGAGCAATAAGCTGATCGTCGCCATCTGCCGCTGGCGCGACGAGGAGCGCTTCCAGTCCGAGGAGGAGGCCGAGCCGGTGCTGCGCCAGCTGCTGCGTCCCATCGCGGAGCAGCGGCATCAGCAGGCCGAGCAATTTGTGAACGAGTGGCGCAGCTATGCCAGTGAGGTGCGCATGGCCTGCTTCAGCGAGCGCCATCAGCTGCTGCCCTGCTGGCAGCGCTTTGCCGATGAACACCGCGGTCTGGCGCTGCGCTTTGCCTGCGGCGATGACACCGCCCTGGGCCGTCCCCACCGGGTCCACTACAGCGCCAGCCCTCCGCATATCACCCATTTGCGCGAGCAGGTCGAGATTATGCTGGGCCGCCAGGCACCGCTCAGCACCGCGGACTTTCGCGACAAATTGCTGACCAAGGGCCGCTACCAGCAGGCGGAGGCCGAACTGCGTTGCCTGGTCCGGGAGCCCGGCGCCGGTGGCGATGACCCCGAGCTCTGGTATGCCGACCGCAGCTTTCCCGCGCCGGAGCTGAACGCAGTGTTTCTGGGTGTGCGCATGACTCCTCGCGATCGCGTGCTGATCGCCCGCCTGGTGGCAGAGAAATACCCCCGCGCGCGACTCTATCAGGCCGAGTGCGCCAGCGGGCGCTATGAGCTGGAATTCCGCCAGGTCAGCACCGCCGCTGTTGTCGGCGCCGCGAACCTGGCGTGATGTATTTGCGCAGGCGCCGGGAGGCGTGCCTTGACCGATAAACCCCAGAGTCTGTTGCGCGCCAGCGTGGTCGTGGGGGCCATGACCCTGCTGTCGCGGGTGCTGGGGCTGGCCCGGGATATCAGTTTTGCGGTGCTGGTGGGCGCCGGCGCCAACGCCGACAGCTTCTTTATTGCCTTTAAGATCCCCAACTTTCTGCGCCGGCTGTTTGCCGAGGGCGCCTTTGCCCAGGCCTTTGTGCCGGTGCTGGCCGAATACCGAGAGGCCGGCGACGCGGCGCGGGCCAGGGCGCTGGTGGACCGTGTCGCGGGTGCCCTGGGGGGCTCGCTGCTGGTGGTGACCGGGGTGGCCATCGTCGCGGCGCCGCTGTTGACCCTGGTGTTTGCGCCGGGTTTCAGCGGTGATGCGGAGAAATACCGCCTCACCAGCGAACTGATCCGTATCACATTCCCCTATCTGTTCTTTATATCCTTGACCGGCCTTGCCGGCGCGGTGCTCAACAGCTATGGCCGCTTCGCGGTGCCCGCCTTCACCCCGGTCCTGCTCAACCTGTGCCTGATTGCAGGTGCCGTGCTGGGGGCGCGCTATTTCGCGGAGCCGGTCTACGCACTGGCCTGGGGCGTATTTGTCGCCGGTCTGTTGCAACTGGCGTTTCAACTGCCATTTCTGGGGCGTTTGCAGATGCTGCCGCGGCCGCGCTGGGACTGGGGCGACAGCGGCGTACAGCGCATTCTGGCGCTGATGGGGCCGGCCTTGTTCGGGGTCTCGGTGAGCCAGATCAACCTGTTGCTGGATACCGTGCTGGCGTCGTTTTTACCTACCGGCAGCGTGTCCTGGCTGTATTTCTCCGACCGCCTGGTGGAACTGCCGCTGGGTGTGTTTGGCATTGCGATTGCGACGGTAATCCTGCCCAGCCTGGCCCGCGACAAGGCCAGCGATTCGGTGGCGGCCTTTTCCAGCAAGCTGGACTGGGGGCTGCGCATGGTGCTGCTGATCGGGCTGCCGGCAGCGCTGGCGCTGATGGTGCTGGCCGAGCCGGTGCTGACCACCCTGTTTCAGTACCGCGAAACCCTGCCCCGCGATATCGCCATGGCCAGCTATTCACTGGCTGCCTACGCGGTGGGGCTGGTGGCCTTTATGCTGATCAAGGTGCTGGCGCCGGGCTATTACGCGCGGCAGGATATGAAGACCCCGGTGCGCATCGGTATTACCGCCATGGTGGCCAATATGGTGATGAACCTCGCGCTGGTGATACCCCTGCACCACTTCTGGCAGATCGGCCATGTGGGGCTGGCGCTGGCGACGGCGCTGGCCGCATGGCTGAACGCCGGCCTGTTGTGGCGCGGGCTGCGCCGCAGCGCCGTGTACCGGCCCAGGGCCGGATGGGGCCGCGCGATGCTGCGTTTGAGCGTGGCGGCGCTGGCCATGACCGGTGTGTTGCTGTGGCTCAATCCCGCCATGGCCGACTGGCAGGCCTGGAACTGGTGGCAGCGCAGCCTGCATCTGGCGGGCCTGTGCGCGGCAGGGGCGGCGGTCTATGCTGCAGTCCTGTTGGGGCTGGGCCTGCGACTCAAGGATTTGCGTCATTGAAAATACCCCGGGGGCTGCACTGACGGTGAGATTGGAACGGCGCTGTGGATTCAGCCCTCTGTGCGCCTGCGTTATACTCGGCCGCTTTGCCCTGCCACTGGTGCACCGAACGTCATGGAGCTAATCCGCGGACTGCACAATCTGCGCCCTCGCCACCGGGGTTGCGTCGCGACCATCGGCGCGTTCGACGGCGTGCACCGCGGTCACCAGGCGGTGCTGGGCCAGCTGATCGACAAGGCGCGGGCGCTGGGTCTGCCCAGCTGCGTGGTGGTGTTCGAGCCCCTGCCGCGGGAGTTTTTCGCGCCGGCGGAGGCGCCGCCGCGGTTGATGAGCTTCCGCGAGAAGTTTGTGGCCCTGCGCGCGCTAGGCATCGACCGGGTATTGCGGATTCGCTTTACCCCCGGCTTCCGCGATATGGGCGCCGGTGAATTTATCCGCCGGGTGTTCGTCGAGGGATTGCAGGCGCGCTATGTCGTGGTGGGGGACGATCTGCGCTTCGGCCGCAATCGGCGCGGCAATTTCCGTGTTTTGCAGGAAGCCGGCGAGAAGTATGGCTTTGAGACTGTGGCGACCTCGACCATTGTGGCGGAGAACGAGCGCATCAGCAGCACCCGCATCCGCCAGGCGCTGCAGGACTCCGACTTCGAGCTGGCGGAGCGGCTACTGGGCAGACCTTACAGCATCAGCGGGCGGGTGATCACCGGCCAGCAGCTGGGGCGCCGGCTGGGTACACCCACTGCCAACCTGGAGCTGCGACGGCTGCGCTCACCCATGGACGGCGTGTATGCGGTGGAGGTGCGCGGAGTCGACCCCGGGCTGTGGCCGGGTGTCGCCAACGTCGGCACCCGGCCGACCATCGGCGACCTGACCAAGGCCATACTGGAAGTGCACTTGCTGGACTTCGACCGCGACATCTATCGCAGCATCATTGAGGTGATATTCCGCAGGAAGCTCAGGGAAGAGCGCCGTTTTGATTCACTGGAGGCTCTCAAGGTGCAAGTCCAAGAGGATATTGCCGAGGGGCGCCGTTATTTTGGCCGCGTTTGATGGCCGCAACCCGATGACCGGACGAGCATGACCGACTACAAGCACACCCTGAACCTCCCCGAGACCGCATTCCCGATGAAGGCCAACCTGGCCAACCGGGAACCGGAAATCCTGGCGCGCTGGCAGCAGGGGGATTTGTACGGGCGCATTCGCGCGGCCCGCGCCGGCAGCCCGCGCTTTGTGCTGCACGACGGCCCGCCCTACGCCAATGGCGACATCCATATCGGTCATGCGGTCAACAAGATCCTCAAGGACATGATCGTCAAGTCCCGCAGCATGGCGGGCTTCGACGCCCCCTATGTGCCGGGCTGGGACTGTCACGGCCTGCCCATCGAGCACAAGGTGGAGCAGAAGGTCGGCAAGGTGGGCCAGAAGGTGGACGCCAGGACCTTTCGTCAGACCTGCCGCGACTACGCGGCATCGCAGGTGGAGGGCCAGAAGCAGGACTTTATCCGCCTCGGTGTGCTGGGCGAGTGGCAGCGGCCCTACCTGACCATGAACTACGGCTTTGAAGCCAATATCCTGCGCGCGCTGGGCAGGATCATCGCCAATGGCCACCTGGCCCAGGGCTTCAAGCCGGTGCACTGGTGCCTGGACTGTGCGTCGGCGCTGGCCGAGGCCGAAGTTGAATACCAGGACAAGCAGTCGCCGGCCATCGACGTGGCCTTTCCTGTCGCTGACGCTGCGGAGTTCAGCGCCCGCAGCGGGGTAGAGGCCCAGGCCCCGGCGGTGGTGATCTGGACCACCACGCCCTGGACCCTGCCCGCCAACCAAGCGGTGGCGCTGCATGCGGAGCTGGATTACGTGGTGCTGCGCGGGCGGCAGGACGACCAGCCGCGGGAATGGATTGTGGCTGAGGTGCTGGCCGCGGCCCTGGCGGCACGCGCCGGCCTGGAAGGCATTGAGACGTCGGCGCCGTTCAAGGGTGCCGTGCTGGAACACCTCGCTCTGCAGCACCCGTTCTACACGCGCCAGGTGCCGCTGGTGCTGGGCGAGCATGTCACCACCGAGGCCGGCACCGGCTGTGTCCACACCGCGCCGGGCCACGGCCAGGACGACTTTGTGCTGGGTCAGCGCTATGACCTGCCGGTGGACAGCCCGGTACTGGACAACGGGCTGTTTCGCGACGACCTGCCGGTGGTCGGCGGCCTGCATGTCAGCAAGGCCAACGACCCGGTACTGGAGGCACTGCGCGGGGCCCGCAACCTGGTCCACCTGGCCCGGCTGAACCACAGCTACCCGCACTGCTGGCGCCACAAGACGCCCATCATTTTCCGCGCCACGGCCCAGTGGTTTATCAGCATGCGGCAGGCCGGCCTGCAGGCCCGGGCCATGGATGCCATCGAGCAGGTGCGCTGGCTGCCGGACTGGGGGCGCGCGCGTATCGAGGGCATGGTCCGGGACCGCCCCGACTGGTGCATCTCGCGCCAGCGCACCTGGGGGGTGCCCATCGCGCTGTTTATCGACCGTGAAAGCGGCGAGCTGCATCCCGACACGCCCGCGCTGCTCGAAGCCGTGGCGAAGAAAGTCGAGCAGGCCGGTATAGAAGCCTGGTTCGAGCTGGAACCCGCGGAGCTGCTGGGCGAAGCGGACGCCGCGCGCTACAGCAAGGTCACCGATACCCTGGACGTGTGGTTCGATTCCGGGGTCACCCACTACGCGGTGCTGGACCAGGACCCGCGGCTGGGCGTGCCCGCCGACCTCTACCTCGAAGGCTCCGACCAGCACCGCGGCTGGTTCCAGTCGTCGCTGCTGACCAGCCTGGGCATACGCGGCGCGGCGCCCTATAAAACGGTGCTGACCCACGGCTTCACCGTGGACGAGCAGGGCCGCAAGATGTCCAAGTCGCTGGGCAATGTGATCGCGCCCCAGGAGGTTATCAACGAGCTGGGTGCGGATGTCCTGCGCCTGTGGGTGGCTGCCACCGACTACCGCGGCGAGATGAGCGTCTCGAAAAACATCCTGCGCCAGATGGCCGACAGCTACCGCCGTATCCGCAATACCGCGCGCTTCCTGCTGTCCAACCTCAACGGGTTTGATCCGGCGAGCAACGGCGTGGTGGCTAGCGAGATGCTGGCCCTGGACCGCTGGGTCGTCGACCGCACAGCCCAGCTCCAGGAGGAGATTGCCCGCGGCTACGCGGATTACCAGTTCCACCAGGTCTACCAGCGTATCCACCATTTCTGCGCCGTGGACCTGGGTAGCTTCTACCTCGACATCATTAAGGACCGCCAGTACACCACCGCTGCGGACTCCCTGGCGCGGCGCTCCTGCCAGACTGCCCTGTGGCAGGTGGCGGAGGCCCTGGTGCGCTGGATGGCGCCGATACTGTCGTTTACCGCCGAGGAAATCTGGCTGTCGATGCCCGGTGAGCGCGGGGATTCGGTATTTCTGGAGACCTGGTACGAAGGCCTCAGTACGCTGCCGGCGGACGCGGCCATGGGCCGCGCCTTCTGGGCGCAGGTGCTGGACGCCAAGCAGGCCGTCAACAAGGCCATCGAAGATGCCCGCAACCAGAAACTGGTGAAGGCCAACCTGGCCGCCGATGCCGTGCTGTATGCGGATGACGCGCTTTACGCGGTGCTGGCGCAACTGGGGGACGAGCTGCGCTTTGTCACCATCACCTCCACGGCGACCCTGAAACCCCTGGGCGAGGCGCCGGCCGGGCTGGCCGACAGCATCCAGGCGGGTCTCAAGGTCGCGATCAGCGCCTCCCCCGAGCGCAAGTGCGTGCGCTGCTGGCACCATCGCGCGGACGTGGGCAGCCACGCCCGGCACCCGGAACTGTGCGGGCGCTGTATCGACAACGTGGATGGCGCCGGCGAACAGCGGCGTTACGCCTGATGAACGAAAGCCTGATGGCCGAAAAAGCCGGCTGGCGTCACTGGGGTCGCGGCTGGGCGCTGGTGCTGGTGGTCGTGGTCGTGGTGCTGGATCAGTGGACCAAGACCCTGGCCAGCAGCCTGCTGACTTACGCGCAGCCCGTGGAGATACTGCCCGTGTTCGACCTGACGCTGCTCCACAATCGCGGCGCCGCGTTCAGCTTTCTCAGTGAGGCGGGGGGCTGGCAGCGCTGGTTTTTCAGCGGGCTGGCGGCGACGGTGTCCGTGGTGCTGGTGGTGTGGCTGTGGCGTCTGCCGCGCAAGCAGTGGCTGTTGAGCCTGGCCCTGGCCTTGATATTGGGCGGCGCGCTGGGCAACCTGTGGGACCGGATTCTGCTGGGCCATGTAGTGGACTTTATCTCCCTGCACTACGGCGGCCGCTACTTCCCCGCCTTCAACCTCGCCGATTCGGCCATTACCTTGGGAGCTGTACTGATGTTGCTGGATATGGTCATCAACGCCGAGAAGAAAGCCGATGAGCAGTCCTGAGCTGGCGATAGGCCCCAACACCCGGGTCACTCTGCATTTCGCCCTCAAGCTTGAGGATGGCGCCGTGGTGGATTCCACCTTCGAACGCAGTCCGGCGAGCTTTACGGTGGGCGACGGCAACCTGCTGCCGGGGTTTGAAAAGCGGCTGTTCGGGCTCACTGCGGGCCAGCGTGGCAGCTACCAGGTCCCGCCCGAGGATGCCTTTGGCCAGCCCAATCCGGCCAATGTGCAGCGCCTGCCACGCAGCCAGTTCGCCGCGGACATGGAACTGAGCGAGGGCCTGATCCTGTCCTTCGCCGATGCCAACCGCGCGGAAACCCCTGGCGTGGTGGCCCGCTTCGACAGCGAGGAAGTGGTGGTGGACTTCAACCATCCGCTGGCCGGGCATACTCTGTCCTTTGACGTTGAAATTCTGCGTGTGGAGCCCGGCCTTGACTGATTCCCCCCGTATCCAGCTCGCCAACCCCCGCGGCTTCTGCGCCGGAGTCGACCGCGCCATCGAGATCGTCAACCGCGCGCTGGATATCTTCGGTGCGCCCATCTACGTGCGTCACGAGGTCGTGCACAACAAGTTTGTGGTCGAGAACCTCAGGAATCGCGGCGCGGTGTTTGTCGATGAACTCGATGAAGTACCCGACGACTGCATCGTTATCTTCAGCGCCCACGGCGTGTCCCAGGCGGTGCGCCAGGAGGCCGAGGACCGGGGTTTAAAGGTTTTCGACGCCACCTGCCCGCTGGTCACCAAGGTGCATATGGAAGTGACCCGCTACTCCCGCGCCGGCCAGGAGTGCGTGCTGATTGGCCACCGCGGCCACCCCGAGGTGGAAGGCACCATGGGCCAGTACGACGCCAGCACCGGCGGTGCTATCTATCTGGTGGAGGACGTGGCCCAGGTGCAGGCGCTTGAGGTGCGCAATCCGGATGCACTGTTTTTCGTCACCCAGACCACCCTGTCGGTGGACGACACCGCCGCGGTGATCGACGCCCTGCGCAAGCGCTTTCCGGCCATCGACGGGCCCCGCAAGGACGATATCTGCTACGCCACCCAGAACCGCCAGGACGCGGTCAAGACCCTGGCGGCGGACTGCGACCTGGTGCTGGTGGTGGGCTCGCCCAACAGCTCCAACTCCAACCGGCTGCGCGAGCTGGCCGAGCGGGTTGGCGCCGAGGCCTATCTGATTGACGCCGCCGAGGATATCCAGCCCGCCTGGCTCACCGGCAAGCGCAGCATCGGCATCACCGCCGGCGCCTCGGCCCCCGAAATCCTGGTCCAGGCCGTGATCTCCCGGCTGCGCGACCTGGGTGCCCAGGCCCCCGTAGAAATGCATGGCCGCCCGGAAAACGTCACCTTCTCGATGCCCAGGGAACTGCGGTGGGTGTGAGGGTTACG
Source organism: Spongiibacteraceae bacterium (assembly GCA_034004805.1). Lineage (GTDB taxonomy): Bacteria > Pseudomonadota > Gammaproteobacteria > Pseudomonadales > CAMLJR01 > JAVEVZ01. The sequence goes on from JAVEVZ010000017.1 coordinate 13,053, forward strand.
CAAGACGCAAGACGCAAGACGCAAGACGCAAGACGCAAGACATCTCTGGTTAGCCAGGGCCATACCCCTGACGTGCGGTCGCGCTGACCGCTCGTCCCCTGAATTCGGCCATTCGTCTTTCTTTCCTACGCGCGCGTGGCCCTGGCTGCTATATCAGGTGCCATGAACACAAAATCTTCAGGCATGACCCTTATTGAACTGCTGGTGGCGATCGCCGTGATGGCGGTGCTGGTGGCTGTCGCTGCGCCCAATTTCAGCGACACCATCAAGCGCAACCGGGTACAGAGCCAGCTCCGCGAGCTGGTGGGCAGCCTGGCCACGGCGCGCTCCGAAGCAGTGAGCCGCAGTCGCCGGGTTACGGTGTGTGCCAGCAGCGACGGTGCCACCTGTACCGGGGCGTGGCGCGAGGGCTGGCTGGTGTTCGTGGACGGCGGCACGGAAGGCGCCAAGGACGCGGGTGACCAGATACTCAAGGTCCATGACGGTATCGGCGCAAACAGCCTCAAGGTCATCGACAACACCAACGCGACACCGGCGGTACTGGCCTATGTCAGTTTTGATCGCTCAGGTTTCACCGACCGCCGCATCACCTGGTCGATCTGCGATAAAGACAACGACGTCAGCTTTGCCCGCGCCGTGCTGATGCAGAACACCGGCAGCGCGGTGCTGTCCTCTGCCAACGCCAACAATGTCCACGAAGACATTACCGGCGCGGAGTTGACCTGCCCATGATGAATTCAAGACCGAATCCAAATCCGCGCCCGGTGCTGCAGCGCGGCGCGTCGCTGATCGAAGTGATGGTGGCGCTGTTTGTGCTCGCCATCGGCTTGCTGGGGTTTGCCGGCCTGCAGACCGAGGGCGTGATGATAGGCCGCAAGGCCTATGTGCAGTCGCAGGCGATATTTCTTGCGGAAGACATTGTCGAGCGCATGCGCGCGAACCGGGGCGCGTTGACCAACTATGTGCTGGTGTTCGGCGAGTCGCCCACAGCCAGCGCCGATTGCGGCCCGGCCGGCACCAGCTGTTCAGCCAATGAGCTGGCAGCCTGGGATGTGCAGGAATGGGAAACCCTGGTGGCGAACAGCGTGCCGGCGGGGGACGGCGAAGTCGAGGTGACCAGCGTCGGCGGCGTGAATCTGGTGGTGGTGCGGGTTCAGTACCAGCTGACCGCAGGCCGCACGAACCAGGGCGCCACGGCGCCCACCGCCAACGAACGCACCTTTACCTATGTGCTGGAGACGCAGTTATGAGCGGGCAGTCGGTACGCGGCTTGAGAGGGCAGTCCGCGCGCGGCTTCTCCCTGGTCGAACTGTTGGTGGCCATGGCAATCGCCCTGCTGATTCTGGCGGGCGTGGTCAACAGTTTTCTGGCCAGCAAGGAGACCTTCCGCTTCAACGAAGAGCTGGCGTTTATCCAGGAAAATGCCCGTTATGCCGTCGAGCGCCTGAATCGCGATATCCGCCAGGCGGGCTACTTCGGTTGCGACAACCAGAACGCCCATGTCGTCAATGTTCTGGATGACGATTTCGACAGTTTTGTCGACAGGCCCGGCCTGTTGGGATTTGAAGGCAACGCCACCAACTCGGGTTTTCCCGCGCAGATCAACGATGCGATCAACGACACGGACGCATTGATCGTGCGTTTTGGCGATCCTGCCAGCGCCTATCCCGTGAATGACCATACGCCACCGGTTCTGGAGATCATTTCGGCAGACACTTACGCGGATGGCACCGTGTTTCTGGTATCCGATGTCAACTGTGCCCAGCAGGGACTGTTTGAATCCACGGCCTGGACCACGGGCTCGGCGCCTGCATTTAAGACCACCCTGACGCACAGCTACGCCGGGAACAACTGCTCCCAGACCATCAGAGGTAGCAGCAGCGGTGACTGCGGGGATTGCAGCGGCGGCAGTTGCAGTTGGGCAAATCCCGACCCGGAATACCCCAGGGGCTCCCTGGTCATGCGCTTGGCGGCAAATGCGTACTTCCTTGCCGACTCCAGCGCCGATGCCACCGTGCCGGCCCTGTTTGTCGAGTCGCTGGGCAGTGGCGGTGTGATTGCGCGTTCTGAGCTGGTAACCGGCGTCGAGAATATGCAGATAACGTATGGCGTGGACACCGACGCCGACGGCGTGCCCGATCAATACCTCGATGCCAGCTCGGTAGCTGCCAGCGACTGGAACAACGTGGTGGCTGTGCGTGTGCAGTTGCTGCTGCGCTCGCGCGCGCCGGTACTGCCCGAGCCGATCCTGCGTCAGGACTGGCTGGGTATCTCAGGCTACGACACCAACGATCGCTTCCTGCGCCAGGTGGTCACCACCACCATACGCATCAGAAATTACTATGGGTAACGTCATGCCAGCCATGTTCAATTCGCAGCGCGGCTCGGTTCTGCTGGTCAGCCTGGTCCTGCTTCTGATCGTGACTCTGCTGGGCACTGCAGCGATGCAGGGCGCCACGCTGGAATCGAAAATGACCAGCAACAGCCAGGCGCGACAGCAGGCCTTCAACAGTGCGGAGGCCGCACTGCGTCAGGCCGAGCGGTTTATTGATGAGGGCCATATCGACGACGCTGATCTGCGGGATGGCTGTTCAGGCGGCTATTGCTTTAACGCGACCTGCAACGGCGGGTTTTGTTTCGAAGGAGAGTTTGCCGCGGCCACGCCCGACAATCTTTGCAGCACAGTGGATACCGACCCCGGCGTGACACCGCCAACCGTTGGTGTCTGGGCGCGCACGGGCCTGGATGTCTGGAGCAATGCCGGTCGCCATCGGGTAGTGAATCTACCGGATGGCATGAGTGGCAAATATATCGTGGAGTTCCGCTGTTTCACCGACAGCCTGAGCCCGCCCGTACCCTACGGCGATATCGTCTATCGCATTACCGCGCGGGGCGTCAGCAAAAGCGGCCAGGTCGAGGCCATGGTTCAAAGCACCTACAGGGCGGCCAGGCCATGAATACTTTTTCAAAGGATATGACCGGTGCAGAGCGCCGGAAGGTTAGCGCCATGAAGAACCGTCTGCCGATTGCCTACTGCACCAGGCTGCTGGGGGGATTGATTCTCACCTGTGGCGTATCCAGCGGTCATGCCCTGCTGGCGCCCGGCGGCGGCCCGGCGACCGCCGCGGACTATGAATCTTCGCCACCCCAGATCGTCCAGGGCGCCGACCCGTTTCTGATGATCAGCCTGTCGGTGGAACTTACCCAGCAGGCCGAGGCGTTTACCGATGGCCCCCAGACCTATAAAGGTGGGACGGTATGTACCGGCCGTAATGGTGGGCGGGGCATCTGCTTCAGTTCCGCGGAAAAATATATCGGCTATTTTGACCCGGAAAAGTGCTACGTCTACTCCAATGTCGGCACGGCATTGGTTCAGCGCGCGGAAGGGCCGTACTCAAACGGCACGACGCCGCATTTTGCGCCGAAGCGAATGGCCACAAACAGAGCTTGTGGTGGCGTCGGCGAGTTCAGCGGCAACTTCCTGAACTGGGCGACGATGACCGCGCTGGATCAGTTCCGTTCGGCCATGACCGGTGGTGCACGGCTGGTGGATGAGCCGGGCGCGGACAACGCGAAAACCCTGCTGACTCGTACTTACCGCTATGGCGACTGGGACTTCGTAGACAAGCGTATCAGCACCAACGGTATCAATGGCTTCGCGACCCCGCTCAGCAATGTTGTGCCTCCCGCCTGGGCTGCCGCTGGCGGCGTCACGCTCGACATCATCAACGATTTTGGAAATATCGGTAATCAGGTTCGGTTTGTAGTGCGCAATGCCGGTGGAAATGCAATCAATATTGGCGGCACCACTAATCTGGACTATGCGGTGGCCGTCCGTGTTTGTGATGTATCGGTAGGCTTGGAAGCCAACTGCGTTCGCTACAGCAATGGCACGGACATCTGGTACAAGCCCGAGGGCCTGCTGCAAAAGAACGCGCTTAAAATGCGCTATGCGCTGAACAGCTATTCAGCGCAGTCCGGCAACGGACGCAACGGCGGCATACTGCGCGCCAATGCCAAGTATATCGGCTATCTCCGGCCGACCAGCGACGGCGGCGTTGAGGTCAACCTTGAGGCTGAAATCGCAGAAGATGGCACGACAGTATCCAATCCCGATGGCGTGAGCTTGGCGGACGGCGTCGTAAACAGCGGTGTACTTAACTATATCAATCAGTTTGGCCTCGCTGCGGGACGATACAAATCCAACGACCCCGTAGCCGAACTGTATTACGAAGGCCTGCGCTATATGATGAATCTAGGGCGAACCCCCAGTTTCAGTGCGGGTCTGTCAAACGCCAATAAGGATGGCTATCCGCTGATCACCGCCTGGACTGATCCGATTACCAACAGCTGTCAGAAGAACTACGCGCTCTATGTAGGGGATCAGTTTGCGCACCAGGACGATTACCTTCCCGGTCAGAACTGCGGCGGCACTGAATGTGACGATGTGCCGGGGTCTTTGAATGCCAACACGCTGACAAACCTGGTGGGCACCAAAGAAGGTTTCTTTGCCGGTACCTTAGGCAACCAAACCCGGGGTCGGGGTGATGGCTACTGGATTGCCGGCCTCAGCTACTGGGCCAATGTCACGGATATACGCCCTGATATTGAAGGCCAGCAGCGCGTGAAGACCTTTATGGTGGACACTCAGGAATTTAAGACGAACCCACCTGTGGGGCGCAATAACCAGCTATGGCTCGCCGCCAAATACGGTGGTTTCAACAACCTGAAAAATCACACTTATAACTCCACTGATGCGCTCGATACCGAAGAGTGGGATGCCGATGGCGATGGCAAGCCCGACGCCTACACGCTGGCAAGCCAGCCGGAGGATCTGGTCGCGGGCCTGACCCAGGCGTTCAATGAAGTGCTGGAGAAATCCAGCTCGGCTTCAGCGGCGGCGGTGGTGGCCAACGCATCGCGCGGCACGGGCGCTATCTACCAGGCCATCTACGAGCCGCGTCTGGGTGATGGCAACGTCGCGGTGACCTGGTCGGGTCTGCTGCGCGGTTTGTTTATTGATGACGATGCGCGGATACGCGAGGACAGTAACGGCAACGCCACGCTGGACGCTACCGACTATGTGGTGACCTTCGTCAAGGACGAGAGCACCAAGGTGGCCGTTGCCCAGCTGCGTGATCCCGCAACCAATGCCATTATCGATATTCCCGGCAACGATGACGACTATGTGGCGGTGCGGGATGTGAAATCCATCTGGGATGCCCGGGATGTGTTGTCCTTGTTGACCGATACCCAGGTTGTTCTGCAGCGGGGCTATACGGACAGCGCTGCCAGTGGCCGCCATATTTTCACCTGGGTGGATGCCGACGGCGACGGTGCCGTCAACAGCACTGAGGTCCTGGACTTTGAACAATCCGTGTTCGCCGACTACCAGAGCACGGCAACCTTGGTACCACAGAATGCCCGCTTGCTGGGTCTGACCAGCGCCAGCGGTGCAGATGATGCGGCTATCAATACGGAGGCCGAAAAGCTCGTCAACTATATCCGCGGCCTGGATATTTCCGGATGGCGCAACCGCACGATCGACCTCGGCGATGGCAAGGGCAGCCGCACCCTGCGCCTGGGTGATATTGTGCACTCGGCACCGTTGGTTATCGGGGCGCCCTTCGAAAATTATGACCTGATCTACGGCGATAACAGTTATCGCCAGTTCAAACAGCACTACCGGAACCGCCGCCAGGTGGTTTACGCGGGTGCCAACGACGGCATGCTGCATGCGTTCAACGCGGGTTTCTTTGATTCCGCGAGCAGCAGCTTTCTGACCTCTGTCAACGGCGCGGTCGCCCATCCTCTGGGCAGTGAGCTGTGGGCTTATGTGCCCTACAACCTGTTGCCGCATTTGCAGTGGTTGAAGGCGCTGGAATACCCGCATATCTATTATGTGGACGGCGCGCCCCAGGCCTTTGACGTCAATATATTCCCTGACGACGCTGATCACCCCGGTGGCTGGGGCACAATTCTGGTGGTGGGTTTCCGCATGGGGGGTGGCGATATCAGCGTCGATACCCTGGGGGACGGCAATATCGACACTACGCTGCGCTCGGCGTATGTGGTGCTCGATATCACCAACCCCGAAAAGGCTCCCGAACTGTTGGCGGAGATCAGCAATCCGGAACTGGGCTTCACCACCTCCAAACCCACGGTTGTGAAGCGTCGGGTGGCCAGCAACGGGAGTTACGCCAATCCTGCAACCAACCAGTGGTATCTGGTGTTTGGGTCGGGTCCTTCAGGCTCGGATTCGCTTACCAAGCGCCAGGCATTGCAGGATGCGGTGAGCGATCAGGATGCGAAGTTGTTTGTCTATGATTTGAAAACTCGCAATCTGGTGGACTTCGATGGTTTGGTGGCCGGCCCCCAGCCAGCCACTATCAGCGGGCAAACCAATGCGTTTGTCGGCTCCCTGGTACATGCCGACTGGAACCGGGATTATTCCGACGAGGTGATCTATTTCGGCACTGTCGGCGGCACGGTCAATGACCCCACCGGCGCCTTGTTCCGCTGGACTATTCCCGACGGCGGCAGCTTCAGTCTCTCCGGTAGCAATGTCGATGTGATGCTGACCGGTGTTCCCAATGGTGGCCAGCCGTTCTCATCGCCGCCGCTGCTGACCAAGGACACTCAGGGGCGCGCCTGGGTGGCAGTCGGGTCCGGTCGTTTCTTCACCGCATCAGATGTGTTGACCAGCAAGCAGATGACCTACTACGGCATACGCGAGCCGGTAACTGGGAGCGGGCAGCCCGATCTCACCGCGAGCGTGGCGCGCAGCAGCCTGGCGGATGTCACTGATGTGATCGTGCGGAACACCGGCGCGGTGGAGCTGGACACCGACGGCGACGGGATAAGTGACGGCAGTCCGATTATCGGCGGCCAGTCGGTGAGCAACTATCCCCAGTTCACGCGCGCTATGAACGCGGTGGGTGGCTGGTATTTCGATGCGCCCATGGACACCGAGCGGTTTGTAGACCGCACCCTGCAAACCGGCTCGACACTGGTCTTTATTGGCTATGAGGCCAGCGATGATTCCTGTGATCCGCAGGGTGAATCCAACCTGTATGCCCGCGACCTGTTGACCGGTACACCGCCCCCGTTTGCGCCGCTGGGGCTGGAGGGCAACAGCGTGACTCAGGTGGCGGGCTCTATTGACCTGGGCTTCGGTCAGTACTTCCTGTCGGGCCTGCACACCAACAAAGACGGGCAGACCACCGTAATCACGACGGGTTCGTCGGCGGACCTGGAGTCCCAGTTGCTGGGTTCGGGGACGACGACCAACAGCCGTATGTCCTGGCGCGAACTGCCGCTGGAGGATTGACATGATGACCTTGAAATCGACAGGACAGCGCGGCTTTTCCCTGATCGAGTTGATGATTGCGCAGGCGATTGTCGCGCTGCTGGCGGCGGTGGC
>JAVEVZ010000264.1:0-4248 GCA_034004805.1 Spongiibacteraceae bacterium
AATCCGGTTGAGCAGGCGCAGATTGAGAGCCTGGCGCGTGGGTGTCTCCTGGCCGTCCACCGCCACGATCTCCTGGCCCGGCGCCAGGCCCGCGACCTCGGCGATCGAGCCGCGCTCGACGTGTTCGATCAGCGGGATCACACCGGTCACGCCGCCGGCAAACACCGCCCAGAAGATGGCGATGGCGAGCAGGAAGTTGGCGATGGGCCCGGCGGCGACGATGGCGATGCGCTTGCCCACCGGCTGGTGGTTGAAGGCCTGCCGGCGCTCCTCGGGCGACAGCGCCTCCGCGCCCGCTTCAGGCTCGCCTTCGCCGTACATCTTGACGTAGCCACCCAGCGGAACGGGCGCAAGAACGAACTCGGTGCCACTGCGGTCGCGCCAGGTGTACAGCGGCTTGCCGAAGCCAATACTGAAGCGCAGTACGCGCACTCCGCAGCGGCGCGCCACCCAGAAATGGCCGAATTCGTGGAAAGTCACCACCACGAACAGGGTCAACAGCGTGACCAGGATGGTCTGTATTAACTCCATTCCAACTCCCAGGGGAAACCGACGTCAGGCCGCCTGCAGGCCCCGCACCACCGCCTCGGCAACGGCACGGGCCGACAGATCGGCTTGTTGGACCACAGACAGCGACACAGGTTCAGCGCGCGGGCAGTCCGCCAGCGAGCGCTCGATAATAACAGGGATGTCGGTAAACCGGACCCGCTGGGCGAGGAAGGCCGCCACCGCCACCTCGTTGGCCGCGTTCAGCGTCACCGGCGCGGTGCCACCGGCGGCGATCGCCTCGGCCGCCAGCCGCAGGCAGGGAAAGCGCTGGGGGTCGGGCGCCTCGAAGTCCAGGCGTGCCGTGGCGATCAGGTCCAGGCTGCTCACGCCGGCATCCATCCGCTCCGGCCACGCCAGGCCGTGGGCGATGGGCGTGCGCATGTCGGGGTTGCCCAGTTGCGCCAGCACCGAGCCGTCCACGTATTCGACCATGGAGTGCACCACGCTCTGCGGGTGCACCACGATCTGCACCTGGTCGGCGCGGCAGTGGAACAGCCAGCAGGCCTCGATCAGCTCCAGCCCCTTGTTCATCATGGTGGCGGAATCCACCGAGATCTTGCGCCCCATGGACCAGTTGGGGTGGGCGCAGGCCTGCTCCGGCGTCACCGTGGCCAGCGCTGCCAGCGAGGTGGTGCGAAACGGTCCGCCGGAGCCGGTGAGCAGGATGCGCCGCACCCCCACGCGGGCCAGTCCCCGGGCGAAATCCGTCGGCATGCACTGGAAGATGGCGTTGTGCTCGGAATCGATGGGCAGCAGTTCGGCGCCGCTGGCGGTCACCGCGTCCATAAACAGCCGACCCGCCATCACCAGGGATTCCTTGTTGGCCAGCAGCACCCGCTTGCCGGCATCAACTGCCGCCAGGGTCGGGGCCAGGCCGGCGGCACCGACAATCGCCGCCATCACCACATCGACCTGGGGGTGGCGGACCACGTCCACCAGACCCTGCTCGCCGGCCAGCACCTCGACCCCCGAGCCCTTGAGCCGCTCGCGAAGCTGCTCCGCGCAGCGCTCGTCGCGCATCACCGCATAGCGCGGCCGGTGCTCAAGCGCCAGGCGCGCCAGCTGGTCGAGACTGGTGTTGGCGGTCAGCGCGAACAGGGCGTACTGCTGCGCATTGCGGGCCACGACATCCAGGGTGCTCTCGCCCACCGAGCCCGTCGCGCCCAACACCGTCACCCAGCGCTTTGCCGCCATAGTCAAGGCCAACCCATCAACAACAAACCCAGTACAAACACCGGCGCCGCCGCGCTGATACTGTCCAGGCGGTCCATGAAACCCCCGTGGCCCGGGAGCAGCACACCGCTGTCCTTGATGCCGCGGTGGCGCTTGACCATGCTCTCCAGCAGATCGCCCAGTACCGACACCAGCGCCACCACCACGGTCAGTGCCAGCAGACCCGCCAGCGGCACCTGGTCCCGCCAGGCCCACCACCACACCGCAACGGCAAACAGCACGCTGCTCGCCAGGCCGCCCCACAGACCGACCCAGGACTTGCCCGGGCTGACCCGGGGCGCGAGCTTGGCCCGGCCCCAGGCGCGGCCAGTGAAATAGGCGCCGATATCCGCTGCGGCCACCAGCGCCAGCAAAAACACCACCATCCAGGGCCCCTGGGGCAACTGGCGCAGCCACAGCAGCGCCAGCCACGCCGGCACCAGCACCAGCAGGCCCATGACCGCGCGCACCGGGCGCGAGCCCCACAGACCCGCGCTGCCGGGATAACCCTGTACCCACAGCAGCGCCAGTGCCCACCAGGCGCCGGCCAGCCCCATCACCGGCAGAACCTGCTCGGCGACCAGCCCGGTGGCGGACATGCCGCTCCACAGCGCCGCCGCTGCCAGCGCGCCGCCCAGCAGCACCATGAAGAGAAGGCGGCCCGCGCGCTCCAGGCCGGCCAGGTTGGACCACTCCCAGCCCGCCAGCAGCACCACCACGCCAAACGCGACCGCCAGGCCCGGAAACGGCAGCGCGAACAGCGCCGCCAGCAGCAGCAGCGCCATGATCACGGCGGTCACGACCCGTTGCTTAAGCAATGCCGGCCGCCCCCGCCACGGTGTCCGAGCGGCTGCCGAAACGGCGCTCGCGACGGCCAAAATCGGCCAGCGCGCGGGCCATGTGTGCGGCGTCGAAGTCGGGCCAGAGGGTGTCGGTAAACCAGAATTCGGCGTAGGCGAGCTGCCACAGCAGAAAGTTGGACACCCGCTGCTCGCCCGCCGTGCGGATACACAGGTCCGGCGCCGGCAGGTCGCTCAGGGCCATGCGCTCGTCCAGCGCGGCCTCGTCGATGGCCTCGACGGCCAGTTCTCCCCTCGCGACCGCAGCCGCCAGGCGCCGGGCGGCTTGGGCAATATCCCAGCGCCCGCCGTAATCCACCGCAATCACCAAAGTGGAGTGCCGGTTGTCCACCGTGAGCTGTTCCGCCTGTTGCATTTTCTTGACCAGGATTTTGCCGAGACGGTCGCGGCGCCCGATAAAGCGCAGCCGGATGCCGTCCTTGTGCAGCTTGCGCAGCTCGCGGTCGAGGTAGGCGGAGAACAGCCGCATCAGCGCCTCCACCTCGGCGGGCGGACGCTGCCAGTTCTCCGAGCTGAAGGCGAACAGGGTCAGGGCTTCCACGCCGTGCTGGTCACAGGCTTCCAGTACCCCGCGGATCGCCTCGACCCCGGCGCGATGCCCGGCGCTGGTATTGAGCCCGCGCTCCCGCGCCCAGCGGTTGTTGCCATCCATAATGATGGCGACATGACGGGGTACTGTGCTGACCGGACCGGACGCATTCATAGGTCACAGAAATCCGTCAGATTTCCATCAGGTCCTGTTCCTTGAGGGCCAGCACCTTGTCGATCTCGGCAATGTATTTGTCGGTGAGCTTCTGGATATCTTCCTGGGCGCGGCGCTCGTCGTCCTCGGAAATATCCTTGGCCTTTTGCAGCTCCTTGATATCGGCCAGCACATCGCGGCGGATATTGCGCACCGACACCTTGGCATTTTCCGCTTCCTGGCGGGCCTGGCGGGTGTAGCCCTTGCGGGTCTCCTCGGTCAGGGCCGGCATGGGGATGCGAATGACGGTGCCGGCAGTGCTGGGGTTGAGGCCCAGGTCCGACTTCATGATGGCCTTTTCAATCTCGGGCACCATGTTGCGCTCCCAGGGCACGACGGCCAGGGTGCGGGCGTCTTCGATATTGATATTGGCCACCTGACTTATGGGCATTTCCGAGCCGTAGTAATCCACCCGCAGGCTCTCCAGCAGGCTGGGATGGGCGCGGCCGGTGCGGATCTTGTTGAGATGGTGGCCGAGGACTTCCACGGATTTCTGCATCCGGTCTTCGGCGTCCTGTTTGAGTTCATTGATCACGGAGTCTTCTCCTGACTAATCGCAGCAATGCTGCGGCGGACCTCAATGGGCGGGGCCGGATTCTACCAAGGTCCCCTCGTCACCGCCGACCACAATATTGAGCAGCGCGCCGGGTTTTTCCATGGCAAACACCCGCAGCGGCAGATCGTGGTCGCGACACAGGCAGATGGCCGTCAGGTCCATGACCTCGAGTTTCTGGTCCAGCGCCTCGTCAAAGGTCAGGTGGTCATACTTGACCGCGTTGGGATCCTTCATGGGGTCTGCGCTGTAGATGCCGTCCACCTTGGTGGCCTGAGCACCAGCTCGGCGTCCACCTCAATGCCGCGCAGGCAGGCCGCGGAGTCTGTGGT
>JAVEVZ010000265.1:0-4241 GCA_034004805.1 Spongiibacteraceae bacterium
GCACGTGCGGCGTGGTGAAAAATCCGCTCGGCGGCGCCTCGCCGGCGACGCCGACCTTGTACAGCGGCGCTGGCTCGCCGGAAAAGGCGAAGGCAAAGCCGGCGACGATCAGCACCGGAAACAGCAGATTCCAGCCCAGCGCAGCGCGATCGCGCAAAAACTCCTTGTTGCGCGCAATGAATACCGCCAGCAGTCGCTTCATCATGTGCGCAGCTCCTTGCCGGTGAGCTCCAGGAACAGGTCGTCGAGGGTACGGGCGCGGATGCGCAACCGGTCCAGTGACACGCCGCTGGCGAGCAACTGCTGCACGGTGTCCGTCACCGCGCTGGTGAGGATCTCCACGCTGTCGCCGCAATCGAGCACGGTCAGCGGCGGCAACACGCCGGCGGTGAAATCGGCTTTGGGCAACTGCAGCACCACGTCATGGAAATGGCGCGCCAGCAGCTCATCCGGCGAACCCTGGGCGATGATGCGACCGTGATCCATGATGATGATCTCGTCGCACAGCTCGTAGGCCTCCTCCATGTAGTGGGTGGTGAGCAGCACCGTCTTGCCGCGCCGGCGTATGTCGCGCACCAGCTGCCACAACATGCGTCGCGCCTGGGGATCGAGCCCGGTGGTGGGTTCGTCGAGAAACACCACCTGCGGGTCGTTGACCAGGGCGATGGCCAGCAACAGGCGCTGGCGCTGGCCGCCAGAGAGCTTGCGCGTATCGCGGTCGAGGAAGGAGTGCAGGGCGCAGGCGTCGATCAGCTCGTCCAGGGCCACACCGTGGTCATACAGGCTGCGGAACATGCGCAAGGTCTCGCGCACGGTGATGAATTCCTGCAGGGCGGTGGACTGGAACATGATGCCGGCCTCGCGCCGGAATTTGGCGCCGAGCGGCTCGCCCTGGTAACGGATGCTGCCGGAGGTGGGCACCTTGATGCCTTCCAGCATTTCCACCGTGGTGGTCTTGCCGGCGCCGTTGGGGCCGAGCAGGCCGATGCAGGCGCCGCGCGGGATGGTGAAGCTGATGCCGTCCACTGCGCGCACGCCCTGATAGTGTTTCACCAGATTTTCAACTTCGATCAGGGCGGTCATCACAGGAAGCGTTCAAAAACGGGAGGCCAAGTCTTGCCCGCCAGGCCGGGACTGTCAACCGCGCCGCGTCATCTCCGGGCAGCGCTCGGCACTGAACAGTGCCGCCATATGCGGACGATAGCGCTGATAGTTGTTGCGCCCGGCCTGCTTGGCGGCATACATCGCCGCATCGGCGTCGCGCAGCAGCATCACCTCGTCAGCGGCATCGTCGGGGAACAGGGCGATGCCGATGCTGACCCCCACCGACAGCGCATGGCCATCGACCAGAAACGGCCGGGCAAAGGCGGCGATGATCTTGTCCGCCACCTGCACGGCATCCGCCTGCCCGGACACGCGGGTGAGGAGGATGGTGAATTCATCGCCGCCCAGCCGCGCCACGGTATCGCTCTCGCGCACGCACCGGCGCAGCTCCTCGGCCAGCACCCGCAACAGGCGATCGCCCATGGCATGGCCATGGGTGTCATTGATCGGCTTGAAGTGATCGACATCGAGAAACAGCAGCGCCAGCTGGTGCCGCTCGCGCCGCGCCTGGGCCAGGGCGTTGTACAGGCGATCATGGAACAGCTCGCGGTTGGGCAGATCGGTGAGGGCATCGTAATACGCCAGGCTGTGCAGACGCTGCCGCACGTGCTCCTGGGTGATGACGTCGGAGAAGATGCCGGCATAGTGCAGGACCTTGCCCTGGGCGTCCCGGATGGCGATGATGTTGAGCCATTCCAGGTAGATCTCGCCGCTCTTGCGCCGGTTCCATATCTCGCCCTGCCAGCGGCCATCCTGTTCTATCTGCCGCCACATGGTCTGATAGAACGCCGCGTCATGGCGCCCCGAGGCCAGCAGGCGCGGCGTCTGCCCCAGCACCTCGGCCTCGCTGTAGCCGGTGGTGGCGCTGAAGGCCGGGTTGATGGAGCGGATGCGCAGATCGGCATCGGTGATCATCACCCCGTCCGGGGTGTTGTCGATCACCCTGGCTGCCAGCTGCAACTCCTCCAGCGCCTCGCGGCGCTCATGGGTGGCCGCGATCAGGATCAGGCCGGTCACCGTGCTGCTCACCGCAAACCCCTGCAGGGTGAGCTGGGTCACCAGGTCGTCGGGGGCAATGAGGGGACCGTGACCGCGTCCGGTGTGATAGGCCGCCACCAGGCCGGTGATCAGGGTCAGGCTGGTCATGCCGCGCACCTCCAGGCGCAGGGCCGCCCAGATGAAAAATACCAGCAGGATGAACTCCAGCGAACCGCTCGCCAGCGTGCCACCGAACACCTGGTCGCCGGTCAGCAGCACCACCACCGCCAGCAGCGCCAGCTCGGTACCCCGCCCTGGCGGCGGGGCATAGGCGCGGTTGGCCCAGGCCAAGACAAAGGGCGCGAACAACAGGGCACCGCCGATATTGGCCAGCCACCACTCCGGCAGCGCCGGGCTGTCGGCAGCACCCCCGGTCAGCACGCACTCCGTCACCGCCACCGGCAGGGTGACGATGGCCACGGCGAGGATGGCACGCATGATGTCGCTGACGTGGCTCAAGGGGACGGGGCTCTGCACCCAGCGCCGTATCAACCAGGCCCCCGCCAGGGTTTCGGCGACGGCACCCGGCGCGAGCCAGGCCATGGCGGTCGGCACCCCATCGAGCAGCAGCGGCGTCAGCGCCGCCCCCAGCGCAATGCCCGGCCACACCCGATATCCCAGCTGCAGGACCGCCGCCAGGCCAAATCCGGCCGGCAACCAGAAGGGGGCCACCGCCGAGTGCGGCGCAGCCAGAAACAGGCTCAGCAGGATCAGGCCCCCATAACCGGCAGCCACCGCCCCCCACCACACCAGCAACCCGGCGCCGTGTCCCTGCCTCACGCTGCGCGCCACCATGGCCTCCCCCTTCCTGTATTTGCTGCGCAAACCCGGGGAAATATCCGACTACTGCCGAAATAGTAGACCACGATGCAGGGATAAGTCTTACAGCGGCCAAAGCCGCAGCGGCGGCATGGTTGAATGGCCCGGCGCCTGCCGCCATGTCGAGGGCATGCGCCGCCTCGACCAGCTCAACTTCAGCAACAGCTACGCCCGCCTGCCGGAGCCGTTCCATACCCGCCTGCCCCCCACACCGCTGCAGGGCACCCGCCTGCTCAGCTTCAACCCGGCGGCGGCGGAGCTGCTCGACCTCGACCCGCTGGAGGCGCTGCGCCCGGAGTTCACCCCCTGGCTGTCGGGACAGGCCCCGCTGCCGGGCAGCGAGCCGCTGGCGGCCCTCTATGCCGGCCACCAGTTCGGCCATTACGTGCCGCAACTGGGCGATGGCCGCGCCATCCTGCTCGGCGAGGTGCAGAACCGGCGCGGCGAGCGCTGGGAGGTGCAGCTCAAGGGGGCCGGTGTCACTCCCTATTCGCGCCGCGGCGACGGCCGTGCCGTGCTGCGCTCCAGCATCCGCGAGTACCTGTGCAGCGAGGCCATGCACGGCCTCGGCATCCCCACCACCCGCGCCCTGTGCCTGTTCGGCAGCGAGGAGGAGGTCGGGCGCGAGGAGATCGAAACCGGCGCCCTGCTGGTGCGCCTGGCGCCCAGCCATGTGCGCTTCGGCTCCTTCGAGGTGTTCTACTACCGCCGCCAGTTCGACCACCTGCGCCGCCTGGCCGATTACGTCATCGCGCACCACTACCCGGAGCTGGGTGATGAAACCAACCCCTATCTGGCGCTGTTCCGCGCGGTGACCCTGCGCACGGCACGGCTCATCGCCCAGTGGCAGGCGGTCGGCTTCGCCCACGGCGTGATGAACACCGACAACATGTCGATCCTCGGCCTGACCCTGGACTACGGCCCCTACGCCTTCCTCGATGACTTCGCGCCGGACCTCGTCTGCAATCACTCCGACTATCAGGGCCGCTACGCCTTCGACCGTCAGCCCGACATCGCGCACTGGAACCTGAGCTGCCTGGGCCAGGCCCTGCTGCCCCTGCTGGGCGAACCCGCGGCGGCGGCGGCGGAACAGGCCAACGCTGTCCTGGGCGAGTACGCCCCGGCCTTTCACGCCCACTACCAGGAGCAGATGCAGCGCAAGCTGGGACTGCGCGAGCCGCGGCCCGGTGACGACCTGCTGCTGCACGACCTGCTGCAGCTGCTGGCGGCCAACCAGGTCGACTACAGCCACTTCTTCAGCACCCTGGGCCAGTTCGACA
>JAVEVZ010000266.1:0-4218 GCA_034004805.1 Spongiibacteraceae bacterium
TCAGCCGCGCCCAGCATTTGCGGAACGCCCGCAGCTTGCAGATGCCTTCAAAGAAATCCATATCGACGTTGACGACAAAATGGAAGTACGGCGCCACCGTGTCGATATCAAAACCGCGCGCCAGGGTCGACTCGATATAGGCACAGGCAATGGTCAGGCTGAAGGCAATTTCCTGCACCGGGTTGGCCTTGGCCGGCTGCAGCTGCGCCGCGATGATCGAAATAGGCGCCCAGTTCGGATGGTTGTTGATGATGTATTCGATGCAGTCGGTAGCCAGCCGCAGGCCGTGCTCCGGCGGGTAGATATAGCGGCCGACGCAGGTGTATTCGATCAGAATGCCGTTGACGATATGCAGCACAAAGTCCTTGGGGTCGACGCCCTTTTTTTCCAGCGCGGCGATAATCATGGCCAGGTTGACCGGCTGCGGCGCGTTGCACACGCTCATCAGGTACTTGAGTTTGTCGAAGGGCAGATCGAAGGCCTTTTCCAGGTCCTCAAGGCTGTCCAGCGCCATACCGGCGCGGCCGACTTCCCCCTCGACCATGGGATCGTCGCTGTCGTAGCCGTTGGTGGTGGCCAGGTCGTATTCCAGAATCAGCCCCGACAGGCCCTGGTCCAGCATATAGCGGGCGCGCTTGGACCAGCTTTCGCCGGAGCCAAAACCCGTCACCTGGGTCATGGTCCAGAACGCGGAGCGGTGACCGTTGGGCTGGGTGCCCCGGGTATAGGGGTACTCACCGGGGAAGCCGACATCCTTGAGGTAATCAAAACCCGCAGCCTCCAGATCAACCGGGGTATACAGCGCATTGATGGGCCACTTGAGCGCCTGGGTCAGAAACGCATCGCGGCGTTCGGGGTTCGCCTCCACATACGATGCCCGGGTGTGCTCCTGCCAGCGCGACACTTCCTCCGCCAGTGAACCTTGGGATGAAGTCACCGCCGCGTCGCGCGGCTGACCCAGCGTGCTGACCTTGGTGTTGCTCATCTTGCTACTCCTGGTTTCCTCCCAGCGACGTCAATCAGGGGGTAATCGCCAACCCACCAATACTTCGCCTGCTGCGGATCAAGGGGTTCTGCCCACGCTTCTATTCTGTGGCCGGTTTGCCATAGACAGCCATTAGAGGCGCCGCTCATCGCCGACGCAATGGACTGCGGCTGGCGGCACACGGATAATGCCACTCTCTCAAAGACAACCGCACAAAGTGTTATCTTCCCGCCATGAGTGAGCCCACCGCCCCCATCAGCGTGCGCCAGGCGCAGACTCACCCCGACCTGGTGGTGGCCGCCATTGCCTTGCCGGGCAGCCACGTAGAACTGTGTGATTTCCCCGAGCTGCACGCGGAAACACTGCGGGTGGTGGAGGAGCAGTCGGTCTTGTCCCTGGGGCTCTCGTCCCTGTCAGAGACAGCGGAGGGCCGTTTTGCCAGTGCCGGAGTACCGCGCTACACACGCTACGGCTCACTGAGCTTCCGGCCCGCCGGCGTACCCTTCGAAGCGCGCGTCTCGCGGGGCCGCTACCACACGATTCGCTGCCGCTTCGAATCCACCGCGCAATGGCCGACGCCGCTGGACCCGTCCACCCTCAGCAACGCGCAGCTGGAGGCCTGCTTCGATATCCACGCGCCGCGCATTGAAGACGCCATGCTGCGTCTCGCCGAGGAACTGGCCGCCCGGAAACCCGACAGCCGCGCCCTGGCGCAGGCCCTGGTCACCGGCATTACCATCGACCTGTCCCGCTACCTCGCGGAGGCCGGCACCCACGCCCTGCAAACCGGCGGCGGACTGGCGCCCAAACACCTGCGACGGGTTTTCTCGCGAATGGACCAGCCCGGCGCGGCGCCGAACATCGACGAGCTCGCTGCCCTGTGTGGATTGAGCCGCTACCACTTTATGCGCGCCTTTAAACAGTCGGTCGGCGAAAGCCCCGCCGCCTATGCCAGGCGCCTGCTGATGACCCGGGCCCGCAACCTGCTCACCTTCAGCGACAAGCCCGTTGACGACATCGCCCGGCAACTGGGCTACACCAGCGCCGCGGCCTTCTCGACGGCCTTCCGGCGGGCCAGCGGCCGCTCGCCCAGCGCCTGGCGGGCCTGCATGCATCAATGAGCGAATGAAAACGATCGGATAAAATGGATCGCCTGTTGCGGGCGAAATATCGAACACAATACCCGGCAATACGCTATTTTTAACCACAGACCCGCACGGCCGGCGCCTTGCTCAAATCCGGCGCCTGGCTCAAACAATGGATCCAGGCACTGCCGAGGAATACCCGATCAACTGCGCGATAGAGCTACGTTAAACCACACGCCAAACCACACGCCAAGCAAGACGCCAAAAAAAAGGAGCGCGATATGAAAACGTTGTCCGCCGCCATAGTTCTGTGTGCCGCCGCCAGCGCTGCCACGGCCAAGGATTTCAACTACAACTACGTCGAAGTCGGCTACTGGGACCGCAGCGACGTCATCGATATCGACCTGCGCGATGACGACGTCGAGAACGACGGCTACAGCCTGAAGCTGTCCCTGCACACTCAGGGTGGCCTGCTGTTCCAGCTGGGTGCCCGCCAGGGCGAGTCGGACAAGTACTGGGGCGCCAACGCGCCCAAGGGCGCCGACACTGACCTGGAGGCCTACAGCGTACTGGTAGGCGGCGCCAACCAGTATTCCGCGGACCTGAGCTTCTGGGGCGGCCTCGGCTACGAGCGCCAGGACATCAGCCTGCCCTACGGCGGTCTCGCCACCGGCTACTCCGACCTGAATACCTGGTCACTGGGCGGCGGCGCGCGCTACTGGCTGCTGCCCATGGTGGAAGTGAACGGCGGGCTGAACTACGTCCACGTCAAGGGTGGCGATGGCCTGACGTTCAATGACAACGACCTGCAGGTCAGCGTCGGCGCACGCTTCGAACCCATCAAGTGGGTCTCCATCGGCGTCGGCTACGACTACCGCCTCGACAGCGGCGCGGATGCGCTGAGTGCAGATTTGCGGCTGCAGTTCTAAACCAGTCCTTTGGTGCGTAGAGCCAGTGGGCATATATTGCTCGCTGGCAAGTCTCTACACCTGTCACCTGTAACAGCTTCTATTTTTTTAATTCAATGCTTCCGTTCTGTCGACCGCAATACAATCGCACCTGCTTAAAATCATCAAAATGATCCAGATCCGGCACCGTGCTGGCTTGCCGGGTTTCCATTAACCGAAACCCCGGGTGACTGAACGCCGGCAGCCGCGATTCAGCCAGCAGCACCTCGTCTGCGCAGGCCAGCAGGCGATCCAGCCAGGGCAGGTTGTCGTGGTCGTAGAGCACGTCGGCCACCAGAATCAGGTCCACGCTTTCGGCCAACGCTTCTATATCGGCCAGCAGTTCCAGATGTACAGCGTTCAACGTGGCGTTGTGCTGGCAGGCCAGCAAGGCGTCCGGGTCCAGGTCACACGCGATGACATGGGCGGCGCCGGCTTTGGCAGCGGCGATGGCGGCCACGCCGGAGCCAGCGCCGAAGTCGAGTACGCGTTTGCCGCGCACGGTGTCGGGGTGGTCCAGCAGCCAGCGCGCCAGCACCTGCCCGCTGGCCCAGCACAGGGACCAGTAGCAGGGGCGCTCCATGACTTCGCGCATTTCGTCGCCGGTCAGGGGCGTGCCGGGGAAGTCCGGGTTGATCAGGTAGAGCGCCAGCTCCGGCACCAGTGGCAGGGTCTGGCGCTGGGCGCGGGCGCCGCCCAGGCCGCGGCGCAGGCGCTCGGTGAGTTCGGGGTGGACGGGTTCCGGCATCGCTGCGTCGTCACCCAACCCTGAAGGCTGCCGCGTCGGCTGCCCGTGTCAGGCCCCGGCTCGCGCTGCCCTGCCCGCATTGGCGTCGGCCGATTGATCGGGCCCGCGGGCCGTGCGCAGCGCCAGCCGTGGTGTGGCGCGCACGCCTGTGGGACGGGCAGACCTCGGTCTGCGCAGCTGCTAGCATGGCGCAATGGCACTCGAACTCGACACTCCCTGGCGCACCTGGCTGCAAGACCTCAGCGGCGACACCGATCCTCATGACCGCCTGTTCTGCAGCGGCTGCCAGGCGCCTATCACCAGCCGCCGCCAGATCACGCGTATCGACGGCAGCCACTACCACCGGTTCCGCAATCCCTACGGGCTGACCTTCAACCTGGGCTGTTTCCGCCACGCGCCGGGCTGCGTGCTGGTGGGCATGACCAGCGAGGAGCACACCTGGTTTTCGGGCTT
>JAVEVZ010000267.1:0-4208 GCA_034004805.1 Spongiibacteraceae bacterium
CTGAATGGTTACGAGCTGGCCAACCTCTACAACCTTTACGCGTTCATCTATTACTCCCAGGAGCGCTATGACGACGCGCTCAAGGCCTACCAAATGGTGGTGGCCCAGTCGCCCGATATTCTCGAGGGCATGGAGTACCAGACCAAGTTCACCATCGCGCAGCTGTTTTTTGTCACCGAGCAGTGGCAGAAAGGGATCAACGCCCTGCAGGACTGGATGAAGACCCAGCAGGATCCGGGTGCGGATATCTATGCGCTGTTGGGCACCGGTTACTACCAGCTCAAGGACTACAACAAGTCGTTCAGCAACATGGAGCGCGCGGTCAGCATGACCAAGGCCAAGGGCAAGGTGCCCAAGGAGCAGTGGTACAGCCTGCTGCGCTACCTGTACTACGAGAAAAATCAGTACGACAAGGTGATCGATCTGCTTGAAGAGATGCTGGTCTATTACCCCAATAAGGATTATTGGGTGCAGCTCTCCCATATGTATGGCGAAAAGAAGCTGGATCGCAAGCAGCTGGCCGCCATGGAAACGGTTTACGTACAGGGCGAGTTGGACAAGGAAAAGGAACTGGTCCAGATGGCCTATCTGTTCCTGGCCAACGAAGTGCCGTACAAGGCCGCGAAGGTGCTGGACAAGGGGATCAAGGAAAAGAAAATCGAGCCCACCTCGCGCAATCTGGAACTGCTGGGCAACGCCTGGCGCGCATCTCAGGAAGTGAAGAAGTCGATTCCGGTGATGGAAGAGGCAGCGCGCAAATCCGACAAGGGTGAGCTGTGGGCGCGGCTGGGCAATATCTACCTCGACAACGACGAGTACAAGAAAGCCGTCGAGGCCGTCGAGGCGGGGCTTAAGAAGGGCGGCGTGCGGCGTCCCGACACTGCCCACCTGGTTGCAGGCATGGCCTACTTCAACCTCAAGCAGTACGAAGCGGCGCGGCGCGCCTTTGCCGAGGCGGCGAAGGACAAGCGCTCCGAGGGCTACGCCAAGCAGTGGATGGAGTTTATGAAGAAGGAGCTGGAGCGCCAGCGCAGCCTGCAGGACGCCTGATCCCGCAGCGATTAGGGCGACATAAGGTCGCCCCAGCCGGCGGCAGGCAACAACGGATAAATCCGCAAGCAACTCACTCAGTGCATGCGGCGAACGCAGCAGAAGGCACCTCCGGGTGCCTTTTGTGTTTCCGGCTACAGCTCAGCGCGGGTGGCTCGGTCAGCGGCACCAGCCCGGCAGGGCCTGCCAGGCCGCGTCCAGCACCGGCTGCAGGCGCTCGGTGGCAGGGTCCACGCGCTTCAGCAGCTGCCAGAACCGGGGGCTGTGGTTCAGATGAATCGTGTGACACAACTCGTGCAGCATCACATGGCTGGCCTGCTCGGCAGGCAGTAACAGCAGTTTGCAGTTGAGGCTGATGCCGCCGCGGGCCGAACAGCTGCCCCAGCGGCCGCCCTGGTTGCGGACACTGACTGCGCTGTAGCGAAAGCCGTGATGCTCGGCCAGGCGGGCAAGCCAGATCGGCAGATACCGTTTCGCGCGGCGCTGCAGCCAGCCTTGCAGCAGCGTCCTTGCGACCTGGGGCTCGCCGGCTGCGACGCCCTGCAGCGCAAGTACGCCGGTCGCCGCTTCTACTTCCACCGGAAGCCTGGCAACGGTGAATCCCGGGTCCTCCAGCTGTTCGCACACACGTCGGGGGCCCGCGCCGTTCACTCTTGTGACGCGCCACAGCTCGCCCAGTCCCGGCAGCAGGATGGTGTCTGGCAATTGTTCGCGTTCGGCCTGATAGCGCCTGTACTGAGGCTCCAGCCTGGACCAGTGGCGAGCCAGCCAGGCCTGCTGCTGACGCAGAAATGCCTCTATCTCCCGCTGCGCGGTGCGGGTGTGGGCCGATACGACCAACCCCTGCTGGGCGCTGATGCGCAGTCGGATCGTGCGGCTGCGGCTGGATCGCCGCAGCGTCAACGGCAGTTCGGTGCCGTCACCTAGCCGGTAGCAGTGGCTGCGCAGTGCGGAGGAGGGGCTGGGCATGGTGCGTGTCTCGCTGAACAGGCGCTATTGTCGGTGCTCGCAGGGCCGCTGTCGAGGCTGTCGGCGCGCTTTACAAGAGGTGTCGGATAATTTGCCATATCGTGGTGAAAAAGGTAATAAAAACAACAATATGAGAATTATGGTCCGGCGTTTGCTGTAGCAGCTTTGGATTATGCAGTACCACCAATTCAGTCAGGGACAGCGGTATGAAAACCAACAAAACAGCAGTAAGCGCACTTTTGGGCATCATCGCGGGGGCCAGCCTGCTGGCGCAGCAGGCGATGGCGGGTGTAATCACGGCCGGTGACTTCGCCACCGGCGTCAACAGTCAGATGCTGGACGGTGGCTTCGTGCACGCCCAGTCTCACGGCGGCAAGTTCATGGGCAAGACCGTGGCCGGCTATTACGGCATCGGTGTCAGCGGCAACCGCACGCCCGGCGAGATCGACATCGGCCAGAGCATTTCCCTGACCTTCGCCGACAGCGTCACCATCGACAGCTTCACGCTGGCATTTCTCTTCAACGGCCCCGAGTTCCGGGACGTGTTTGAAATTGCCCAGGTCGGCGTCTACGACGGCAGCAGCTGGCAGTACGGCACCCTGAGCGCCACGGCGAACGACGGTCTGGCAAACTGGAACTTCGGCGGCACCAGCACCGTGATCGGCGCGCTGGACCCCGCAGTACTGGGTGGCGCGGCGCTGTGGGAAGTGACCCTGGGTTTCGGCGATCTGGAAGTAAGCGCGATCGACTTTACTGCGCTTTACAGCAACGAGTGCTTCAAGCGCAGCTGCTCCAACCAGTCGGATTACTCCCTGGGCGAGGTGAGCTACACCGCCGTCCCCGAGCCCAGCAATATCGCCCTGCTGGCAATCGGCCTGGCCGCACTGGGTTTAGCACGTCGTCGCGCTGCCTGATGGGCGGACGATACTAAAAAGGGCGGCCTTCGGGCCGCCTTTTTTATTTGGAAAGATCGCGCGGGTTTTGCTAAAGAGCGCACTGCGCGGGATATGTGTGATCGGGGCGATCACCCGCTCTGTTCAATCGTTAGGGATCACCGCGCGCGGTCAGTATCTGGTATTGCTGCGGGGACAGCTCGGGCAAGCGTTGTAAGAACGCCACTAAATTCCAGATGCGTTCATCGTCGTGTCCCGGCCCCCAGGCGGGCATGCCCGAGGCTTTGATGCCGTGCTTGATAATCCAGAACTGGCGCTTTAGAGCATAAGCTTCTTCGCCAGCAGCGCTGGCGTGATCATGTCCGTGTTCCGCAGCCGTTTGGGTCAGCCTGGGTGGCGAGGGATACAGCCCCAGTGTGAAATCGCTCTCGGACGCACCAGGCTTCAGGTGACAGCTCGCGCACATATCGTGGTAATCGGCGCCGCCGGACAACAAGCGGGCAGGTGCGTCGATATCGCCTGGAATACTGATGTCGCCGGCTCTGCGCGCAATGGAGCGTTCGCGTGCGGTCTCCAGCAGTACCTGTCAAAACCAGAATCTCAGGCCGGCGACAAGCTGCGTGTCACTGATATCACGGCCTGCCGCCTGGCGATAGTCAGCGGTATCGCCGAAGCTGTCTGTCCACTCAATGCCGATATAGGGCGCGAACTGGCGGCTGAATTCATAGCGCAGGCGCAAGCCCAGCGACAGATCCGACAGGCCACTCCCCAGCCCGTTGCTGACGTCATCCCTGCCATAGAGATTCAGTTCCGCGCGCGATTGCAGTATCAGCCGTTGCGTCAACAGCAGCTCGTACTCCGCTTCCATGCTGAGCGCGCTGCGGCCGCGGTCGCCGAGGTAGGCGGTGATGTCCAGTTCGAACCAGTAAGGTGCCATCCCCTGGATTCCGGCTGCGAGCCATTGACGATCCTGCCCCGTATCGTACTGGTCAAAGCGCAGCCCCAGCTGGGTGTCGAAGTAGGCACTGATCGCGTGATTCCACAGCAGCTGGAGTTCGCTTTCCTGCAGTCGCCCCTGAGCCACTTCGCCCTCGCCTTTTACCACTGCGCGATCATAGGTCGTGCCGTACCAACCCTGGACGTCAAATACGGTGGCGTCGATAGCGTCGTTGTACTCCAGACGATTGGCCAGCACCGACCAGAATTTGCGCTCGTCCAGCAGCGTCAACGGCTTGATGCCGGCTTGCGCATAAGGCCCTGCCGTCAGGGTGTAACCATCGGACCAGGCGTGCGGGT
>JAVEVZ010000268.1:0-4181 GCA_034004805.1 Spongiibacteraceae bacterium
CCTGCGCACTGCCTATTTCGGCGAGTTGCACGTCCACACCATGAACTCACCGGACGCCTACCAGCTCAATGTGCGCAGCAATGTCCGCGACGCCTACCGGTTTGCCCTCGGCGAGGCCATCGACCACAGCAGCGGCGTGACCATACAACTCAGTCAGCCCCTGGACTTCATTGCGGTGACCGATCACGCCGAGTACATGGCCATCCTGCCCATGCTGGCGGATCCCGACAGTGAACTGGCCAGTTCGCGCACCGCCCGGGCCCTGGCCAGCGAAGACCCGGAACAGGTCCGCAAGGCGCAGTTCGAACTGCTGATGAGCATGGGCGAAGGCAAGCCCATCGACGCGCTGGTGGAGCCGACACTGCGCAACCGCATCTGGGAGCACTACGTCGAACTGGCCCGGGAATATTATCGCCCCGGCGAATTCACCACCCTGATCGGCTACGAGTGGACCTCCGCCGGCGGCCCCGACAACGGCGTCAATCTGCATCGCAACGTGTTGTTTCGCAGCGATCAAGTGCCCGCCCACCCCTACTCCAGTTTCGACAGCTACAACCCCGAGGACCTGTGGCAGTGGATGGACCAGCAGCGCGCCGCGGGCATTGCGCTGCTGGCGATTCCCCACAACGCCAACCTCAGCAACGGCCTGATGTTCTCCGGCACACAGACCTTCGACGGCCGGCCCATGGATGCCAGCTACGCCGAGCAGCGCCTGCGCAATGAACCGGTGGTGGAGATCACCCAGATCAAGGGCAGCTCCGAAACCCACCCCGCGCTGTCACCCAACGACGAATGGGCCGGCTTCGAAATTCTCGATGATCTGCTGGGCGGCACCGGCGCCTACAGCGAGCCCAGGGGCAGCTATGTGCGCGACGCCTGGCTCACCGGCCTGAAGCTGGAAGAGGACGAGGACTACAACCCCTACCGCTTCGGCGTCATCGGTTCCACCGACAGCCACAACGCCGCCAGCCAGATGGAGGAAAACAACTACCACGGCAAGATCGGCGACGCCGACGGCACCCCCGAGGCCCGCCGCGGCGGCAGTTTTATCAACAAGCACCACATCAGGTACAGCGCCTCGGGTCTGGCTGGCGTGTGGGCCGAGAGCAACAC
Source organism: Spongiibacteraceae bacterium (assembly GCA_034004805.1). GTDB lineage: Bacteria > Pseudomonadota > Gammaproteobacteria > Pseudomonadales > CAMLJR01 > JAVEVZ01. Next base: position 1,114 of record JAVEVZ010000268.1, read on the forward strand.
CCGCGAGGATATCTACGACGCCCTGGCGCGCCGCGAGGTGTTTGCCACCACCGGGCCGCGCATCAGCCTGCGGGTATTCGGCGCCTGGCAGTGGCCCGAAGCCGTGCTCGATGCCCACGACTGGGTGGAGCAGGCCTACCGCGACGGCGTGCCCATGGGCCGGGAACTGCCGGCGCCGAACGGCTCTGCCCAGGCCCCGGAACTGCTGATCTGGGCCGTCAAGGACCCCGCCAGCGCCTGGCTGCAGCGGGTGCAGGTGATCAAGGGTTGGCTGGACAAGGGCCAGCCCAGCGAACAGGTCTACGACGTGGCCTGTGCCGATGAGCTGACACCGGACCCCGTCACCCACCGCTGCCCCGACAATGGCGCCACGGTCTCGCTGGAGACCTGCGACTTCGACAAGCACCGCGGCGATACGCAATTGAAAACCCGCTGGCGGGACCCCGACTTCCAGCCCGCGCAACGCGCCTTCTACTACGTGCGGGTGCTGGAAAATCCCACCTGCCGCTGGAGCACCTGGGACAGCCTGCGCACCGGCCTGCCACTGGCCACCGACGTGCCACCCACTATCCAGGAGCGCGCCTACAGCTCACCCATCTGGTACCGGCCAGTGGCCGACCGGCAACTGGCGGATACCCGCCAGTAGCAGGCGGGCGGCGGCGCCCTGCCCCCGGGCCAGACCACCCCGGGGGGCGTCGCTGTGCTGGGAATCAGTCCAGGTGGATATCGACGTGGCGGATGCTCGCGCCACCAAACGCATAGCCCGGCGCGGCGCCGGCCGGGTAGCGCCCCGCCGGCGCGCCGCTGTCCAGGCCGATATCAAAGCTCTCGTCGATAGAGAAGTACACCGGCGGCGTGGCGACCACCCGGTCCTTGCCCAGCACCTTGTCGCCCTGTTTCAGCACAAAGCTGCCGCCTTTGGCATAGCCGCCACCGTCGTAGTCGAACTGGACCGTCAGCCGCTGCTCACCCGCCTTGAGGGGTGACTTGCCCTGCAGGCGGATATGCCCCAGCTCAATCACCCGGTATTCGAACACCGGGCGGCTTTTTGCATCCAGATACAGTGACCAGCCGGCAGTCGTGCCCCCCATGGTGGCGATCACGCCCTGGGGCCGGGCACCGCGATCCGGCACATCCAGCGTGGCCTCCAGCTGCCAGGAGCGGTTTGCCAGCCCCGGAGCTTCGCGCTCGGGTATGCCCACCGCGCCCGGGTAGAAGCGTACGCTGGTGCGCCCATCGCGCAGACTGGGCAGTGGCGCGCGCTGCATCTCAACCAGTGCATTGCGCAGCGGCAGGATGCCCAGGCGCGCAGCCTCTTCATGGAATTTCGCCTGCAGCGCGGCCAGCTTGTCGGGCCGCTCCGCGGCGAGGTCACGGGCCTGGCTGTAGTCCCTGTCGAGATGGTAGAGCTCCCAGACATCGGCCTCGAAGGGCGCGTCTTTAACCGGCACGCCGACCTGCCAGGGCAGCACATTGTGGCGCGCAGACGCCATCCAGCCGTCGTGGTAGATGGCGCGATGACCGTGGACTTCGAAATACTGGGTGTGGGTGTGCTCCGGCGCCGCGCCGCTCGCGAAACTGGGCAGCAGGCTGGCGCCGTCCAGCGGCAATTGTTCGACGCCGTTGACCACCTTGGGCATGGCGATGCCCACGGCATCCAGTATCGTCGGCGCGATGTCGTTGACATGGGAGAACTGGCTGCGCACGGCACCCGCATCGGCAATTGTCTTCGGCCAGCTCACCACCAGCGGGTTGCGCGTACCCCCCAGGTGCGAGGCGATCTGCTTGACCCATTGAAACGGTGTGTCCATCGCCCAGGCCCAGCCCGCGGGAAACTGCGCATAGCTGTCGGGCCCGCCAATATCATCCAGGCGCGCCAGCCGGATACTCTCGGGCTCGGGCAGGCCCTGCAGGGGGCCCATGTAGTTGATGCTGCCGCTCAAGCCGCCTTCGCTGCTGCTGCCGTTGTCGCCCACCACATAGATAAACAGGGTGTTGTCGAATTGCTCCATCGCCTTGAGGGTACTCACCAGACGGCCCACCTGGGCATCCGTGTGGGCCAGAAAACCCGCGTAGGTCTCCATCAGCCGCGCCGCTATGCGCTGCTGGTCGGCGCTGAGACTGTCCCAGGCCGGCAGCTCCGCAGGGCGCGGCGTGAGTTCGGCATCCGCGGGGATAACCCCCAGCGCTTTCTGCCGCGCGAAAGTCTGCTCGCGCATCGCGTCCCAGCCCTGGGCGAACCGGCCTTTGTAACGCTCGATCCAGGGCTTCGGCACCTGCAGCGGTGCATGGGCCGCGCCGGTGGCGAAGTAGACAAAGAAAGGCTTGTCCGGCGCCAGGGATTTTTGCAGCTGCATCCAGCGAATCGCCTGGCTGGCCAGATCTTCGGTCAGGTGATAGTTATCGCCCGCCGGCCTGCGCACGGGCGTCGTGCCTTCATACAGGGTGGGTTCGAACTGATCCGTCTCGCCCCCCAGAAAACCGTAGAATTTTTCGAAGCCCTGCCCCACCGGCCAGCGGTCAAAGGGGCCTATGGGGGTGCTTTCCCAGCTGGGCGCAAGATGCCATTTGCCAAACGCGGCAGTGCTGTAGCCCTGCTGGCGCAACACCTCGGCCACGGTTGCGGTCTGCGGCTTGAGCATGCCCTGGTAGCCGGGATAGCGGTTCGATGAGTTGAGCACTGCGCCGACATTGGCGGCGTGTGCATCGCGCCCGGTGAGCAGGGCCGCGCGCGTGGGCGAGCAGATGGCGGTGGTGTGGAAACGGTTGTAGCGCAGCCCCTGTTGCGCCAGCGCGTCCAGGGTCGGTGTTTCGGCGGGACCGCCGAAGGTACTGGCCGCACCAAACCCCACGTCATCCAGCAGTACCACCACCACGTTGGGTGCGCCGGCGGGGGCCTGTGGCGGGACAATCACCGGCGGGCCGTTACTGGCCACGCCCGGCAGGGCGCACAGCGCCAGTGTGAGCGCCGCCAGGCAGACTGTAATCCGGCGTCCCACCCTCGACGCGCTCGCTAACTGCAACATGCCTCTTCTCCTTAATACCGTCGTGTTTCTTTTGGTCTGACA
>JAVEVZ010000269.1:0-4172 GCA_034004805.1 Spongiibacteraceae bacterium
TCTACGCACGCGCCGGGTTCCAGGCCTACGGCGACGAATTCATGGACGCCGGCCTGCCCCACCAGGCCATGCGCCTGGTGCTGCGCCCGCACCGTTTGCTGGGCGTGGACCACGGCAGGCACCGCGTCGACGACCTCGCCGCCACTGTGCTGGACATGGCCCGCCAGGCCCGGCGCCAGCTGCGCATCTTCAGCCACAGCCTGGAGCCCGCCCTGTTCGACAGCCCCGCCATGGCCGACGCCCTGTCCGCCCTGGTGCGGGCCTACCGCAACAACCAGGTACAGCTGCTGGTGGTGGACAGCCGGCCCGTGGTCCGCAGCCCCCACCAGCTGCTGGCCCTGCACCGGCGCCTGAGCTCCGATATCCGCTTTCGGTGCCTGCGCAGGGGCGAAGCGCCGCCGGCGGAGTACGGCCTGGTCGCCGACGGCTGCGGGCTGGTGGTCTACACCGCCGACGGCCGGCAGGCGGCCTGGGCCGACTACAACAACCTGCCGCTGGCGCGGGACTGGATCAGCCATTTCGATGGCTGCTGGCAGCGCGCCATCGACGACCCTGAATTCAGGCAGCTCAGCGTATGAAACAGTGGTTGATCGGACTGACCGCCCTGCTGTGCTGCTGGGGCCTGCCGGCCCTGGCGGGATCGCCAGCGCAAACTGACCCGGCCGCGCAGGTTCGGCACTACCCCATCGCCCACGCCGAGCCGCAGACGCTGCTGGCCGCACTGCAGGTGCTGTACCCCGACGGCGAGGTCAGACTGGCGCTGATCGACCGGAGCCTGGTGGTGCGCGGCACCGCCGACCAGCAGGCGGCCATCCGCGGCCTGATTGCCGATCTCGACCACGCCCCGCGCAACCTGCGCATCACCCTGCGCCAAGGCCTGTCGCCCGGTCCGGGCAGCCGGTCCTATGGCCAGCCTGCGGCGCCGCCCTGGTCGGTCGCCGAGGGCCAGACCCTGACCCTGCAGCGCGGCACCACCCGGCAACAGCCCAGTCATGCCGGCCATTACGGTGGCTGGGTAGCCGTCGAGGAAGTGCCCGCCAATCTGGAGTCCATCGCCCTGCGCCCGCAGCTGCTGGGAAACAACCGGGTGCGCGTGACGCTGACCCTGCAGCGGCTGCGCCACGGTCGTCTGGAAACCCTGGACACCACCGTGGACGGCGCACTGAACGCGTGGCTGCCGCTGCAGGGTGACAGCGGCGACGGCACGACCCGACGCTACGGTACGCCGACCTCGACCCTGCCCACCGCAATCCGGGTTGAACTGGCCAGTACGCCGGACCGAACGCCCGACTGAGTGCCTGCCTGGCCGGCCGAGGCCTGCCGCACGCTGCGAAGCACTGACGCCAGCACCAAAAAACCAGAGAAAAAAACAAGGAAATCGATCACCGCGCCTGGCATCAGGGCAGCATCACGCCCACATCCCGGTCGCGGTAAACCAGTTCGTACACCCGCAGCCCGCGACAGGGCTGCTCCGTCGCCTCCAGCAGCGCGCCGCTGTCCAGTGCGAAGCGGTAACCGTGCAGCGGACAGCGCAGTTGCCCGGCATCGAACGCCGCCGCGGTCAGGGGGTGACCGCGGTGCGGGCACCGGCCTTCGATAAGGTGGCGCTCGCCGTCCAGCTCCACCAGCAACAGCTGGTGCTGATCAATCCTGAAGGCCTTGCGGTAGCCCTCGCCCAGGTTGATCAGCTTGTCCAGGGCGTAGTAGCGCATGTCAGGTCGTGCTGTGTTCGCTCAGGTAGAGCCAGGTTTCCAGCACCGAGTCGGGACTCAGGGACACGGAATCGATGCCCTGCTCCATCAGCCACTGGGCGAAGTCGCGGTGGTCCGACGGACCCTGGCCGCAGATGCCCACATACTTTCCAGCCCGCTTGCAGGCGCTGATGGCCATCTTCAGCAGGGCCTTGACGGCGTCGTTGCGCTCGTCGAACAAATGTGCCACCAGGCCCGAATCGCGATCCAGCCCCAGGGTCAACTGGGTCAGGTCGTTGGAGCCGATGGAGAACCCATCGAAAAACTCCAGGAACTGGTCGGCCAGCAAGGCGTTGGCCGGCAGTTCACACATCATGATCAGCTTGAGGCCATGCTTGCCGCGCTCCAGACCGTTGTCCGCCAGCAGCTCCACCGCCTGCCGCGCCTCGCCCACGGTGCGCACAAAGGGCACCATGATCTCGACATTGGTCAGGCCCATGTCCTCGCGCACCCTGCGCAGCGCACGGCACTCCAGTTCGAAACACTCGCGAAAATCCTCGGCGATATAGCGCGAGGCGCCGCGAAAGCCCAACATCGGATTTTCTTCAACGGGCTCGTACAGACTGCCCCCCACCAGATGGGCGTATTCGTTGGACTTGAAGTCCGACAGGCGCACGATCACCCGCTTGGGATGAAACGCCGCGGCGATGGTGGAAATGCCTTCCACCAGCTTCTCCACGTAGAAGCTCACCGGGTCCTTATAACCGGCGATGCGCCGCTCGACGCTGGCCCGCACATCACGGGGCAGCGCATCGAAATTGAGCAGTGCCTTGGGGTGCACGCCGATCATGCGGTTGATGATGAACTCCAGGCGCGCCAGGCCCACGCCGGCATTGGGGTAGGCCTGGAAGCCGAAGGCGCGATCGGGGTTGCCGACGTTCATCATGATCTTGAACGGCAGGTTGGGCATGGCCTCGAGATCGTCGGTTGCCACTTCGAAAGCCAGGTTGCCGGCATACACCATCCCGGTGTCGCCCTCGGCGCAGGACACAGTGACCTCCTGGCCCGCACTCAGCCGCTCGGTGGCGTTGCCGCAACCCACCACTGCGGGGATGCCCAGCTCGCGGGCGATGATCGCCGCGTGGCAGGTGCGCCCACCGCGGTTGGTGACAATCGCCGCGGCGCGCTTCATTACTGGCTCCCAGTCGGGGTCGGTCATATCGGTGACCAGCACATCGCCGGGCTGCACCTGGCTCATCTGCGAGATGTCGCTGATCACCCGCACCGGCCCCGCGCCGATGCGCTGGCCGATGGAGCGGCCCTCGCACAGCACCTCGCCCCGTTCGCGCAGCAGGTAGCGCTCCATCAGCGTGTTCGACTGGCGGCTCTTCACGGTCTCGGGGCGTGCCTGGACGATATACAGCTGGCCGTCATCGCCGTCTTTGGCCCACTCGATATCCATGGGCTGGCCGTAGTGCGCCTCGATGATCAGCGCCTGGCGGGCCAGCGCCTCGACTTCCGCGTCGGTGATCGAAAAACGGCTGCGGTCCGCCGCGTCCACGTCCACGGTCAGTACCGAACGGTTCACGGTCGCGCTGGGGTCATGGATCATCTTGATGGCCTTGCCACCCAGATTGCGGCGCAGGATCGAGGGCCGGCCCTCGGCCAGACCCGCCTTGCGCACATAGAATTCGTCGGGGTTGACCGCACCCTGCACCACGGTTTCGCCCAGGCCATAGGAGGCGGTGATAAACACCACGCCGTCGAAGCCCGATTCCGTATCGAGGCTGAACATCACGCCACTGGCGCCGGTCTCGGAGCGCACCATATGCTGGATGCCGGCGGACAGCGCCACCACGTGGTGGTCAAAGCCCTTGTGTACGCGATAGGCGATGGCGCGGTCGTTGTAGAGCGAGGCGAAGACCTGGTGGATCGCGGTACGCACCGCGTCGAGCCCGCGGATATTCAGAAAGGTTTCCTGCTGGCCGGCAAAGGACGCGTCGGGCAGGTCCTCTGCGGTCGCCGAGGAGCGCACCGCCACCGCGCGCTCGGGGTTGTCGGCGGTGAGCTTGTGCCAGGCGTCGCTGACCGCCTTGTCGAGGGCGGCCGGGAACGGCGCCTGCATGATCCAGTCCCGCACCTGGGCTCCGGTGCGGGCCAGAGCCTGCACATCGTCCACGTCGAGGTCGGCCAGGGCCGCCTGGATCCGCCCCGCCAGCCCCTCGTGGGCGAGAAAGGCGCGGTAGGCATCTGCCGTGGTCGCGAAACCACCGGGCACGGACACCCCGGCACCCGCGAGATGGCTGATCATTTCACCCAGCGAGGCGTTCTTGCCCCCGACCTGGTCGACATCCGCCATTCCCAGTTGGTCGAACCACAGCACCTGTTCAGACAAAGCCAGCACTCCTACATCACGTCGCGGGAACCCGCATCGACTACAATGCCGGAACACCTGTGGGTTTCAGACCCATGCTGAGGCTG
>JAVEVZ010000270.1:0-4172 GCA_034004805.1 Spongiibacteraceae bacterium
AATGGCGCCGCAGGGCGGTGGGCCGCCACCCATTGCAGGAGGATGTCGGGACCGATGCCGGCGGGCTCACCGACGCTGATGGCGACAGGTGCGGTGCTCACGAGTTGAGCTTGATATCGACGTAGGCTTCATCGCGAATCTTCTGCAGCCAGGCTTCCAGCTCTTCCTGGTATTTGCGCTGGCGCAGGTGGTTGCTGGCCAGATTGCGGCGCAGCTCCTCGGTGACATCCTGACGGCGGCGCTCCTCCACCAGAATGATGTGCCAGCCGTAGCGGGTCTTGACCGGCTCGCTGATCTCGCCCGCGGCGGTTTTTTCCATGGTCGCCTCGAATTCGGGCACCAGTTGGCCGGGGCTGGTCCAGCCCAGGTCGCCGCCCTCCATGGCCGAACCGATGTCCTCGGAATACTCCCGGGCGAGGTCGCTGAATGCGGCGCCCGCCTGTGCCTGGGCGCGCAGCTTCTCGGCCAGCGCCCGGGTCTGTTCATCGCTGCGGATGGCCGAGGGCTTGAGCAGGATGTGCCGCACCCTGGTCTGCTGGATGATCTCCGCGACGCCGCGGGCATCGGCCAGCTTGATGATATGGAAGCCGCTGGCGCTCTGCAGCGGGTCGGCGACCTCGCCGGGCTCCAGGCCCGTCACGGCATCGGTCAGCACGCTGGGCAACTCGCGCTGGGGGCGCCAGCCCAGGTCGCTGCCCTCGACGGTGAAGCGGCCGCTGTGGGCAACGGCGGCGTTGAAGTCCACCTGGTTGCGGGCTTTGGCCGCCAGGGTTTCCGCCAGCGCCTTGGCCGCCGCCACGGTCCCGGCATCGGCCCCGGAGGGCACCGGCACCAGGGCGTGGAGGACGCGGTATTCGGGGGCGGTCGCGGCGCGGCCCTCCTCGGAGGCCAGGAAGTTGTCGATCTCCTGGTCCGTGACCTGGATGCGCTGGATCACGTTGCCCTGCTGGACGCGCTGGATGGCGAGGTCGCGGCGCAGCTGTTCGCGCATGGCGTTGTAGCCCATGCCCTGCTGCTCCAGCGCCAGGGCGAACTGCTCGAGGTTCATGCCGTTGCGCTCGGCGATATCGGTCATCGCTTCGTTGAGCTGCTGGTCGTTGATGCGCACCCCGGCGCGCTCAGCCATCTGCAGCTGGATGCTCTCGACGATCAGGCGGTTCAGCAGCTCGTTCTGCAGGCGGTCTTCGGAGGGCAGCTCGCGGCCGCTCTGCTGCAGCCCGGCGGTGGCCTGCTGGACGCGCTCGTACAGCTCCGAGGCGAGGATGACGTCGTCGTCGACAATGGCGATGATCCGGTCCAGTTGCTGCTGGGCGTGTGCGCCCAGGGTCAGGGCCGCCAGCAGCGCGAAAATACCGGCGCGGAACCTGCGGTTAGTTGTCGCGATAGCCAAATATGCTCTCCTCGAGGATGCTGCCGATACGGTCGCCGATATTGCCAAGGCCCTTGAGCTGGAACTCCAGTAAGACGCGGTTGTCCCGCTGCAGTTCCTGCTTGCCCTGGGTATTCAGCTCGCTGTCTTCCACGGCGCGCTGGAAGGCCAGGCGGTAGCGCCAGCAGCAGGCGTCGTACTCGATGCCCACCAGCTCTTCCAGGGAGCGGTGTTCGTCCAGGTCGTAGTTCCAGCGCCCCACCAGGTGGAAGCGATCCCCCAGCGGCAGGGCGAAGGACAGGTCCGACTGGCGCAGGTCGTCGGTCAGGGCGTTCTGGTTGGGGTTGGCGCGCCGGTAGCGGTAGCCGAAGTTGAAGATGCTGCGCGCCGCCGGCGCGTAGTGCAGGGCGACCCCGGCCTCCTGCATGCGGTCGTGGCGGCTTTCCCACAGCGCGTTGGAACTGGCCCACAGGGTCCGGGTGGGCCGCCAGTCGAGTTGCGCGGCGATGGCGGAGTTGGACCACCCCTGGGCCTCGCTGGGCGTGGTCTGCAGGGATACCCGGCGCTGGTCGAAATAGAAGATCTGGCCCAGGCTGGCGCTGAAGGTCTCGCGGCCGCTGGCGCGGTCGATAAAGCGGCTGGTCAGGCCCACCGTGGCCTGGTCGAAATCCTCCAGGCGGTCGTAGCCGGTGAAGCGCCGGTCGCGGAACAGCTGGCTGTAGTTGAAGCTGAGGCTGCTGGTGTCGAACAGCGGTTGTTCGCTCTGGTCGGCGGCGTAGTCGCTGTAGACGTAGAACAGGCGCGGCTCCAGGGTCTGTACAAAGCTGCCGGCGTCGCGCTCGAAGATCAGGCCGCTGTCGAGGCTGACCAGGGGCGCGGTGGTCGACGGGTTGTTGGGCTGACCGGGCAGCGCGTCGTCGAGATCGTAGGCGACATGGCGCAGCTTGGCGGTGGGTACCACATAGCCCCAGGCACTGCGCATGGGGAAGCTGACCCCGGGCTCGGCGTAGGCGCGGGTTCCGGTGACAAAGCTGCCGCCGTCGGCGATGGCGTCGGCGTGGTCAAACACGTTGAGCTCGCTGAGCCACAGCCATTCGGGGCGGAAGTTGGCGCCCTGTTCGCGGCGCTCGAACACCAGTCGCGGCATGCGCTGGTACGCGTTGTCGAGTTCTTCGTTGAGGGTCTGGTAGCGCAGCACTTCCAGCTCCACGCGCCAGCCGTCGTCGGCATAGCCGACCTGGCCCTGCTGCACCAGGTGGGTGGCGCGGCGCACTTCGAGGCTGGTGGTGTCCAGGTCGCGGAAATAGTCGCCGTCGCTGGCGCGGGCGATATCGACGCTGCTGTAGCCGTAGGTGCCGATCCTGCCGCTGTGCTGGACACCGGCCAGCCAGCGGTTTTCGTCGGTCAGCTCGTCGTCGCCCAGGTAGGCGCCGGACAGGTTCCAGGTGCCCCAGCCGCTGAGGTGGCGGACCTCGGTTTCCAGCATGGTGCCGCGGGCGTCGATATAGCGCGGGGTCAGCGTGGCGTCGGCGTTGGGGGCGATATTCCAGTAAAACGGCACCGCCACATCCAGACCGTTCTGGCTGTCGTTGGCGAAGCTGGGCCACAGCAGACCGGTCATGCGCCGGTCGTCGATGGGGAAGGTGGCATAGGGCAGGTAGAACACGGGGACGTTCGCTACCCGCAGCACACTGTGTTTGGCGGCGCCCCAGCCGTTGGCATTGTCGATCTCAATGCGTTTGGCGCTCAGCAGCCAGGTTTCGTCATCGGGGGTGCACTGGGTAAAGCTGGCCTCGTCGAGGGTCAGCAGCTGCTCGTCTTCGCGGTTCAGGCGCTTTGCCGTGGCGCGCGCGCCGCTGGTGTAATTCAGGTACAGGGCGTCTTCCACGTGGCCCAGCTGGGTCCGGGTGTTGAGCACGGCGGCCTCGCCGCGCACCAGCTCGCCCGGCTGGCGCAGCACCACATGGCCCCGCAGACTGGCGGTCTGGCTGGCGCGGTCCAGCTCGGCGCTGTCCGCGCGCAGCTGCAGGTTGCCCTGCTGCAGTTCGACATCGCCCGCCAGCTGTGCCGCGTTGCCGCGCAGGGTGGTGCGGTCGGCGCTGGCGCGCAGGGTGTCGCTGGCCGAGGTCTCTGCCAGGGCGGGCTCGACATAGCCGCCGCGACAGCCCGGGCCCAGCTTGCAGGCCTGTGCCTCGCTGAGCGCGCTGGCGGGCACGTAGTCCCACGCATTGCCGGGTGGCGCCGCGGCGGCGTCACTGGAGCCGGGCGGTGCCGGGGGCCTCGGCGGCTGCGGATAGGCCCCGGGCGTCGCCGCCTGCTGTTTGCACTGCCAGCCCTGCGGACCCTGCGCGCAGACCCATTGCTGGTAGGGAAACGGCTGCGCGAGCGCGCTCTGCATGCCGGGCACCAGAATCGCGCTGGCCAGCAGTGTGTAGCGGGCGGTGTCGAGTAAGCCTGGGAAAGACGCTGCCATCAAAGAGGTATCGGTAAATTCGGCGTTGAGGGATATTGTGTTTTTGCCGGATTTTGGGCAAGCGGCGATAATAAGCCATCTCCGGGGCAATGCCCACCGCAGGCCCGTCATCGCCGGCGACCAGACCGGCCACCAGGGTGCTTATGTCAGCAGAAAACAACGATCAACGGCTCGCGGCGCTGCGCGCCTGGGTTCATGGGCAGACCGGCTGGGACGACCCCGGCCAGCCGGTGTCCAGCGACGCCAGTTTCCGGCGCTATTTTCGTTTCAGCGACGACGCCGGCCAGCAGCTGGTGGCGATGGACGCGCCGCCCCCCGGGGAGGACTGCC
>JAVEVZ010000271.1:0-4168 GCA_034004805.1 Spongiibacteraceae bacterium
GACGTTGAGCCAGGCCGCCATCAGGGCGAAGTACACCAGACCGGAGATGGCGACGAACACCCCGCCCGCCAGCAGCATGCGGCGCCGCCCGCCGGCATGCACCAGCAGGCTGAGCAGGAACAGCAGCACAAAAAAGGCGCAGGGGTTGAACGCATCCAGCCCGGCGATCACCACGGTGATCAGCGGCAGCGAACTGCCGCCGCTGATGCCGGCCAGCCCCGCCTGGGCCAGCAACTCCGCCTGGCCCGGCCGCACCGGCGGCGGCAGGCCGGCACCGGCCGCGAGGCTGTCATGGCAGCGGACGAGCTGTTCGCGCACCAGGCGGCCTATGCCGGCGGCATCGTCATACCCCACCACCATGGCACCGCAGTAAAGAAAGGCCGGTACCGACTGCGCCTCCTGCCCTAGGCCGGCGGCCAGCTCGCGATAGCGGGCGGCATGCTCCGGGTGGCGGCTGACCTCCAGCTCATGTAGCTGCAGCCAGGGCAGCTCCGCGGCCATGGCCGCGACGTCGGGCCGCGCCGCCTGACAGTGGGGGCAACTGTGCGACCAGAAGAAATACAGGTTTACCTGCACCGCCCCCTCGGGTCCCGGCTCCCACCAGGGCTGCGGGGCGGCTGCGGCCAGCAGCGGCCAGCACAGTGCCCATGCCAGCGCCAGTGCCTGCCAGGGCCGTTTCCAGCCTGCGAACCCCGGTTGATTCATTTTATTTTCTTATCCATGCACCAACTTGCTTAAGAAAAAACTTGTGGTTTACCCGCCACCGCCATTGCACGCCGCTTTAACTTCATCCGCTAACCCATGGCGGCGGCAAGAGTTTGCCAAAAAGCAGCTTGTTGCATCCGCGACACGCCTCCCTGTCATCCCCCTGCCACGCCCCACGGGTAGGCTTTTTCCCGCTGGCGGCCCAACTATAACCGGCTATCGTTACACCTCCCAAGCCTGTGACGGACCTGCGGGCAGCTAAGGAAAGATCATAGCGGGAGGTGACTATGCACACGGAAAATCTCGACGGCGGCCTGCCATTGCACGTGATGCTGGCCTACGCCCCGCTGGGGCTGGTGCGCGCCACCGCACGCCAGTTGCGCTATGACGGCATGACGGTGGATACCGGCGTGATCACCCTGGACGAGCAGGCCGAGGTGGAACTGTCCTTTACCCACCGCCACCACGACGAATTCGTCACCCACCGCATTCGTGCCCAGGTCAGCGCCTCCTCCCGCGGCACGGCGGTGCTCGCCTTCCTGGATTATGCCCGCACCACCCGGGAGTTGCTGCGCCGGCTCATCGACGGCACCACGGTAAACTCTGTGCAACGCTATACCCGCAATCTGCCGTACCTGCCCCGCCCCATCTCGCCACACCGACTTCCCCCCGGCGGCCGTCTCATCTGAACGGCCGCTTTTTTGGCAACTGCCGCAACTATCGCGACGCCGCCCGGCGTCGCTTTTTTTTTGGAGCTGTGGCAAGTAACAAGTGACAAGTTGCATGCGGGCGAGTGCGCTGCGCGCATGGTTGTTTTTATTCAGAACAGCACGAGCGCAGCGAGTTCGTTCACTTGCAACTTGTCACTTGCAACTTGTAACTGCTCTAAGCAATCCGATCGAGGGGGAAGTCGATGGTGAAGGTACTGCCCTTGCCGGGCTTGCTGTCGACGCGCAGGCGGGCGCCGTGGCGGGTGAGCACATGCTTGACGATAGCGAGACCGAGACCGGTGCCACCCACCTCGCGTGAGCGCCCGGTGTCGACCCGATAGAACCGTTCGGTCAGGCGTGGCAGGTGTTCGGCGGCGATGCCGATGCCGCTGTCGCCGACGGAGAAATGCGCACCGCTGCCGTCGCGCCACCAGCGGATGTGTATCTCGCCGCCGGCCGGGGTATAGCGTACGGCGTTGCCGACGATATTGGAAAAGGCGCTGTGCAACTCCCGCTCGGCCCCGTACAGCCGCAGTGCGGCCTCCGCCTCCAGCGTGATGTGATGCCGCTTGTCGCCGGACAGCAGCTGCGCGTCCTCGCGGATCGCCGCCAGCAGTGCCGGCACCTCCACCAGTTCGCGCGGCGGGCTGGAGCGATCCGTTTCCAGCCGCGACAACATCAGCAGATCGGCCACCAGATGCTGCATGCGCGTCCCCTGCTGATGCATCAGGGCGAGCGCACGCTGCCAGCGCGCGGCACAGTCGTCTCCGCTGTCCATAAGGGTTTCGAGAAACCCGCTGATCACGGTGAGCGGTGTGCGCAATTCATGGGACACGTTGGCGACGAAGTCGCGCCGCATCTGATCCAGCCGCTGCTGCTGACTGATGTCGCGCGCCACCAGCAGGCGCTGGTCGCGCCCGTAGTTGATGAGGTGGATGCTGAGCGTCAGGCTGTCGTCCACCGGCGAGGGGATGCGCAATACCTCGCCGCCGCGGCCGTTCTGGGCGAGATAGACGATGAAGTCCGGATGGCGCAGCAGATTGTCGATGGGCTGGCCCTTGTCCTGCGCCGAATGCAGCCCCAGCAGACCGGCGGCCGCCTCGTTGAACCAGAGGATTTCATCCTTGCGGCCGATCACCACGGTGGCATCGGGCAGGGCCGAGGTGGCCTGCTGGAACCGCTCCAGCATCTCCTCCAGCTGGCGCTTGCGCTGCTGGTGCTTGCGCTGACGCTGGTAGATATAGTGAAACACCTCGCCCCAGATGCCGCCCGCCTCGGGGATATTGCGCGTCTTGCCGCTGCGCAGCCAGTTCACCAGGCGACGCAACTGCCAGACGTGGTAGCCGAGATAAAGCACCAGTCCCAGGCCCCAGCCGAGCCAGAAATGGCCCAGCACGACACCCAGCAGCGTGGCGGCCAAGAAACCCCACAACAGGCGCCTCAGCTCGGGGATCCAGGGGTTTGTGGGCATGCTGCTGCTGTTATACCTGTTGCGAGAAACGATAGCCGGTGCCGCGCACCGTCTGGATCAGGTTGTCGTGGCCGCTCGGCTCCAGCGCCTTGCGCAGGCGGCGGATATGCACGTCCACCGTGCGCTCCTCCACGTAGGCACCCCGTCCCCACACCATATCGAGCAGTTGCGAACGGCTGTACACGCGCTCCGGATGCGACATGAAGAAATGCAGCAGGCGGAATTCCGTCGGCCCCATCTCCAGCGTCTGCTCGCCCACCGAGACACGGTGGCTGGTGGTATCGACCTTGAGGCTGTTGACCGCCAGTATGCCCTCCTCATCATGGGGCTGGCTACGGCGCAGTACCGCCTTGATGCGTGCCTGCAGCTCGCGGGTGGAAAACGGCTTGGAGATATAGTCGTCGGCGCCCACCTCGAGGCCACGGATGCGGTCATCTTCCTCGCTGCGCGCGGTGAGCATGATGATCGGGGTGGCCCGGGTGTAGTCGTCGCGGCGCAGGCGGCGCGCCAACTCGATGCCGCTCATCCCGGGCAGCATCCAGTCGAGCAGGATCAGGGACGGCAGACCGTTGGCAAGCACCCGCTCCGCCTCTTCGGCACTGCCGGCCTGCAACAGGGTGTAACCGACCCGCTCCAGGGTCATCACCACCATTTCGCGGATGGCCGGCTCGTCCTCGACGATGAGTATGGTTGTGGCTGTCATATTTCTGTAACCCGACGATGAATCACCGGTAACATTAAAGACGGGAAATGTGACACCCGCGTGACAGCATCATAACAGCAATGCCGTGGCCACCCAGTCTTTGCGGGCCTGCCGCGGTGGTATCATCCCCAACCAACCCGCATCATCCGGAGCAGACCATGTTCACCGGCATCGTCCAGGGCACCGCCGAAATCGTCGCCATCGTGGAGAAACAGGACTTGCGCACCCACACCGTGTGCCTGCCGCCGGCACTGCTCCCCGGCCTGCAGCCCGGCGCCTCGGTGGCCCACAACGGCTGCTGTCTCACCGTGACAGACATCGATGGCGACCGCGTCTCTTTCGATCTGATGCGCGAGACCCTGCGCCTGACCAATCTGGGCGGCCTGCAGGTGGGCGACCGGGTCAACGTGGAGCGCGCCGCCCGCTTCGGCGACGACATCGGCGGTCACGCCATGTCGGGCCACATCATGGCCACCGCCGAGGTCACCCAGGTGCGGGACAGCGCGAACAATCGCCAGGTGTGGTTCCGCATACCGCAGTCCCTGCGCAAATACGTCTTCACCAAGGGCTACATCGGCA
>JAVEVZ010000272.1:0-4166 GCA_034004805.1 Spongiibacteraceae bacterium
GGTCAGGGTATCTATCTGCTGGATGTGGCCACCTTCGAGGACTGGACGCCATTCGCCCGGTTGCTGGCCGACACCGCCATGCCCAAGGTCATGCACGCCGGCAGCGAGGACCTGGAGCTGTTCCAGCGCGTGCTGGGGGTGCTGCCGCAGCCGCTGTATGACACTCAGATCGGCGCCGCGCTGGCGGGCCTGGGCTTCAGTCTCAGCTACCAGGCGCTGGTGGACCGCTGCGTCGGCATCGAGGTGCCCAAGGACTTGACCCGCACCGACTGGACCCGGCGGCCACTGAGTCCCGGGCAGCTGGTCTACGCGGCCCGCGACGTGGCCTATCTGCCGGCGATTTTTCAGCAGCTCAGCGACCAGCTGGAGGCCGCCGATCGCCTGGGCTGGTGGCAGGCCGACTCGGCGCAGATGACCCGCCAGCTGGGCACCGCGCTCAGTGACGACGCTCTGGTGGCGCGGGTCAAGGGCGCCTGGCGGCTTGCGCCACACAAGCTGGCGGTGCTGCGGGCGCTGGTGATTTGGCGCGAAGCGCTGGCCCGCGAGCGCGATATCCCGCGGGGTTTCGTGATCAAGGATCCGCAACTGCTGGAGCTGGCCCTGCGCCTGCCCACGGATCGCAACGGCCTGGTCCGCATCGACGGGGTCGGCGAGGGGTTTGTGCGCCGCTATGGCGACGCCGTCCTGGAGATTATCGACGCGGCCAGCGCACTGCCCGAGAGTGAGCTGCCTGAGATCCTGCCGCAGCCGCTGGATCGCGCCTACAGCGGTGTGCTCAAGGGCCTGCGCACGCATTTTCAGCAGCGCGCCGAAGCCCTCGGCATGGCGCCGGAGATGCTGGTGCGGCGCCAGGACGGCGAACAGTTGCTGCGCAGTTATCTGGCCGGTGAGTGCCGCCTGCCGGACAATCTGCGGGGCTGGCGCGCGGCAGTGGTGGGCGATGACGTGTGGGATGTGGTGGCGCGATTGATAAACGGGCCCGGCGATGGCCCACAGGATCAGGAGTTATCGGCGTGAAGTGCCTGTGCAGTATCTACCGCAGCCCGCGGCTGGCGGAGACCTACCTCTATGTGGCAAAGGACGAGGGCCTGGCGCGGGTGCCCGAGGCCCTGCTGGGGCGCTTCGGCAAGCCGGCGCTGGCCATGACCCTGCTGCTCAGTCCTGCGCGCCGGCTGGCCCGCGCCGATGTCAGTCAGGTGCTGGAGGCCATTGAAGCTCAGGGCTTTTACCTGCAGATGCCGCCTGTGCCGGGAGCAAGACAATGACCGCGCCGTTCTGGGAGCGCAAGACCCTCGCCGAGATGGACAAGGCCGAATGGGAGTCGCTGTGCGATGGTTGTGGCCTGTGCTGCCTGCTCAAGCTGGAGGACGCGTTCACCGGCAAGCGCTATTACACCGGGGTGGCCTGCAAGCTGCTGGACCCCCACAGTTGCCGCTGCAGCGATTATCCGCGGCGCGCCGAGCTGGTGCCCGATTGCCTGGACCTCAGCGCCATGGCGCCGACGGATTTCGACTGGCTGCCGGCCAGCTGCGGCTACCGTCGGCTCGCCGAGGGGCGCCCGCTGGCGGACTGGCACCCGCTGGTCAGCGGTGATCCGGACAGCGTTCACCGCGCGGGGATTTCCGCGCGCGGGCGCACCATCAACGAAAAGCACGTGCATCCCGACGACCTTGAGCTGCACGTCGTGCGCTGGGTGGAGTTCTGAGTGGGCGCGGGCATGGTGGGGGATTATGTGACGGCCTGGGCCCTGTATCTGGGGGCTGCAAGCCTGCTGCTGATGGTGGGCTGGCGCATGACCCGGCGCCTGCGCCATGAATGGCGGCAGCTTGTGCGCCTGGTGGCGGCCAGCCTGTTGCTGACGCCGGCACCGGTGGCCAGCGCCACGGGCAGCTTGGCACCGGCCTCCATCATGCTGCTGCTGGCCTCGGTGGTCGGCGATACCGGGGCCGCACACCTGGCCTGGCACTGGCTGACCGCGAGCCTGCTGGGGGTACTGCTGGTGTCACTGCTGCTGGAGGTGACGCGTCGCCGACGGGCAGCGGGGCGCGCAGAGGGCTGAGCCGGCCGCGCGGGCCGCATAGCTGCTATATTCTCTTAAGAACCCCTGATAACCAACTGTCAATACTGGGAATTTTCTGAGGATGCCTATGACGTTCCCGTACTCGGCTTCACACAAGATACTGTTGCTGGCCCTGCTGCTGTGGCCGCTGGCGCCCTGGGCGCAGAGCACGGTGTTCGAAGAGGCCGGCCGGATCCCGGATGTGCGGGTGTTGATCGACGTCTCCGGCAGCATGAAACAGAACGATCCGCGAAATCTGCGCCGGCCGGCACTGGAGCTGCTGGTGCAGCTGTTTCCCGAGCAGGCGCGGGCGGGGGTGTGGACCTTCGGCCAGTGGGTCAACATGCTGGTGCCCCACGGGGTGGTGGATCCCGCGTGGCGCGCCCAGGCCATGGCGGCCGCACCGCAGATCAATTCGGTGGCCCTGTTTACCAATATTCCCGAGGCGCTGGCGCGCGCCCTGGACGATCTCGACCAGCTGCAACCCGACTACCGCACCAGCGTGATCCTGTTGACCGATGGCATGGTGGATGTCTCCAAAGACCCGGCAGTCAACCGGGCGGCCCGTGAGCGCCTGCTCAAGGAGCTGCTGCCGCGGCTGCGCGAGGCCGGTGTCACGGTCTACAGCGTGGCTCTGTCGCCCCATGTCGATCGCGAGTTGCTGGAGCGCCTGGCCCTGGATACCGGCGGGCTGTTCGCGGTGGCCAGTACCGCCGATGAGCTCAGCCAGGTGTTTCTGCGGGCCTTCGACGCCGCTGCGCCCGCCGAACAGATTCCCCTGGAGGGCCGCCGCTTTCTGATCGACGCCGGGGTCGACGAGTTCACGCTGCTGGCCTTCCGCGACGAGGGCGCCGACAGCGTGTTGCTGGCGCCCGATGGCCAGCGCCTGACTGCGGCTTCGACGGCAGATGGCCGCGCCTGGTTCCGCGGCCAGTCCTACGATCTGGTCACCGTGCGCAAGCCGCTGGCGGGCGAATGGGAGATGCAGTCCGAACTGCAACCCGGCTCGCGGGTCACCGTGGTCAGCGACCTGAACCTGGCGGTCAAGCGGCTGCCGCAAAACCTGTTTGCCGGCGATACCCCCGCCTTGACCATCGCGCTGACGGAGCAGGGTGAGGTGATCACCAACCCCGATTTTCTGGGCGTGGTCAGCGTCGGGCTGGACGTGCAACGCAGCGACGACGACCAGGCCTGGAGCGACAACCTGAGCGCGGTGGAGCCAAGCCCCGCCGATGGCCTGTGGCAGCCGGCGCTGGTCATGTTCGACAAGGCCGGGGTCTACGATCTGCGGGTCAGCGTGGACGGCAAGACCTTCCAGCGCCAGCAACGCCAGACCGTGACGGTGCGCGAGCGCTTTGAGCTCGCCGTGGACGACAGCGAGGCGCCCGTGCGCTACCGCGTCAGCCTGCAGATCAACAACCCGGAGCTGGATGTCGATGCCACGCAGGTGGTGGCCACGCTGCGCGACCCTGAAAACAACACGACCCGCCATGTTCTGCCCGGCGATGCGGACCGGCGCTGGCAGCTGGTGGTCGACGAGGCGCTGGCGGCGCCCGGCATGTACCAGGTGGTGTTTGCCATCGATGGCGTCTACCGCAGCGGTGACCGTTTTGTGCGCACCCTGGAACCTGTTCTGATACCTCACGGCGAGCTGCCGCAGCCGGTGCCTGCCGATGATCCTCCTGCAGCTGATATCGAGGCGCAGCCCGAACCCGCCGCCGAAGCCGAACCTGAAGTGGCACCCGAGCCGACGCCCGCAACGCCTGCCGCTGAGCCGCTCCCGGACGGCGGCGGTGACAACAGCAAATACCTGCTCTACGGCGGCCTGGCGTTTGTCAACCTGTGCGTGCTGGGCCTGGGTTTTATGGCCTACCGCATGGTGATGGCCAGCGGCCAGTCAAGCGTGCTGGAAGAGAGCGATGACGAGGATGTCGAAGACGCCGCATCTGACGGGGCCGACGGATTGGCGGCGGCAGTCGAAGGCCTGGCCCTGGACGACCTGGCGATGACCGACGGCGACGACAGCGGACCCGAAGACAGCACGCCCGATGCGGAGCTGCTGGATCTCAGTGATCTGCCGGACGATGCCATCGATATTGATTCTGAT
>JAVEVZ010000273.1:0-4150 GCA_034004805.1 Spongiibacteraceae bacterium
GGGAGACGCTGCAAACGGGCGTGACGTCTGATGTCTGACGCTCGATTGGTGCGGGTTGCGAGGAGTGTCGCTGGGCGTTAAACGGGAGACGCAAGACGCTAGACGGGGAGCGCTGTGGCGATGCCCGCGGTCGTTGTGTCTCCCGTTATACTCTTGACGTCCAGCGTCCAGCGTCCAGCGTCCAGCGTCCAGCGTCCAGCGTCCAGCGTCCAGCGTCCAGCGTCCAGCGTCCAGCGTCCAGCGTCCAGCGTCCAGCGTCATTCTCCGGTCGTTTCCCGCTCTTCCTGCTGCAGGCGCCACATCTGCGCGTATACCGCGTTTCTTGTCAGCAGTTCGCGGTGGCTGCCGCGCTCGATGATGCGGCCGGCATCCATGACCAGAATCTGGTCGGCATCCATGATGGTCGACAGGCGGTGGGCGATGACCAGGGTGGTGCGGCCCACCTGGATACGGTCCAGCTCGGCCTGTATCGCCTGTTCCGATTTCGAATCCAGCGCCGATGTCGCCTCGTCAAAAATCAGAATGGCCGGGTTTTTCAGCAGGGCGCGGGCGATGGCGACGCGCTGTTTTTCGCCCCCTGACAGTTTGAGGCCGCGCTCGCCGACCTCGGTCTCGTAGCCGTCGGGCAGTTGCAGAATAAAATCGTGGATATGTGCCGCGCGCGCCGCCGTCTCGACTTCCTCGCGGCTGGCCTCGGGTCTGCCGTAGCGGATGTTGTAAAAGATGGTGTCGTTGAACAGCACCGTGTCCTGGGGAACGATGGCGATGGCCGCGCGCAGGGAGGCCTGGGTCAGTTCGCGCAGATCCTGGCCGTCGATGCGGATATGGCCGGCATCGACGTCGTAGAAGCGGTACAGCAGCCGCGCCAGCGTGGATTTTCCCGACCCCGAGTGGCCCACCACCGCCACCGTACCGCCGGGGGGAATTTCGAAACTGACGTTGTGCAGAATGCCGCGGCGCGTGTCGTAACCGAACTCCACGGATTCAAAACTGACCCGGGGCCGGGTGGCGTGCAGCACCTTTGCATCGGGCGCATCGCGCACCTCCTGGCCTTCGTCGAGCAGGCCGAACAGGCGCTCCATATTGGTGAGCGCCTGTTTCACTTCGCGGTACATCATCCCCAGCATGAACAATGGCGCCGAGAGCTGCAGCAGGTAGGCGTTGACCAGCACCAGATCGCCGATGGTCAGTTCGCCGGCCACCACCCCGGCGGAGGCGCGCCACATCATCGCCGTCACCCCCAATGCCACCACAATGGTCTGGCCCAGGTTCAGCACCGCCAGGGATTTGGTGGCCTTGACCCGCGCATCTTCGAGGTGGCGCAGATTGTCGTCATAGCGCGCCGCTTCGTGGTGCTCGTTGTTGAAATACTTGACGGTTTCATAGTTGAGCAGGGAGTCCACCGCGCGCTCATTGGCACGGGTATCGGCTTCCACCGCCGCACGGTAGTAGCGGGTGCGCCACTCGGTGACGGAGAACGTCCACACCGCATAGCAGACAAGTGTGCCGAGGGTAATAAAGGCAAAGCCCCAGTCGTAGGCCCACACCAGTACCGCGGTGACCAGGATGATTTCGAGCAGCGTCGGGAAAATGCTGTAAAGGGTCCAGTCCAGCAGGCTGCCCACCGAGCTGCCGCCGCGCTCCACATCCCGGGCCACACCGCCGGTGCGCCGCCCCAGATGAAATTTCAGGCTGAGGCTGTGCAGATGCTGGAAAACCTGCAGGGTGATGGCCCGCGACGCGCGCGCCGTGACCCGTGCGAACACTACCTGGCGCAGCTCGGTGAACAGCGTCACGCTGATCCGCGCGCCGCCATAAGCCAGCAGCAGGGCGGCCGGCAGCACCAGCAGGCTGGGCTCGATATTGAGCCCGTCCACCAGTTGCTTCATGACCATAGGCACATAGAGGTTGGCGAGCTTGGCCAGTACCACCAGCCCCAGCGCCAGCAGAATGCGGCCCCAGAAGGGTTTGAGCCAGGGCAGCAGATCACTGATAACGGCGAGATCACCGCGGGCACTCGCGGCCCTGGCGACGGGGGCGCTGCCTTCCTGTGGGCTGTCGGGCAGGACAACGGTGTCGTCGGCTGGCTTCATGGAGGGCTCAGAATGCTGGTATTTGCGGACCGCCCAGCTTAACGCCTGGACGTCTGTCTGCACCAGCGAGTCCCGCGAATGCACGTTGCCGTTGCGCAGCGGGAAAACACCTAAGACGACGAACCCTTTTAGCTGCAACGTGTGGTGCAGCTGTCGGTGACGCGATCGCTCCGCGTCTGGGCCGGATTTTCCCGCTCAAAACGCGGGGTTTGATTACCATTCCGTCACGCCCACAGCGCCCTGTGATTGTGCGCGTATAGTCCGCGCATCGGATTAGTGTGGTGGCAGTGAGCAATTTCCATGGCCTGGCAACATATCGTTCTCAACGCATTTGGCGGTCCCGAGCAGTTGACCCTGGTGACCGAGCCCGACCTGCCCGAGCCCGGCCCGGGCCAGATACGGGTCAGGGTGCTGGCGGCGGGAACCGGGTTTACCGATACGATTATCCGTCGCGGACAGTACGTCGACATCAAGCAGAAGCCGCCTTTTACACCGGGTTACGACTGGTACGGCGTGGTGGACAAACTGGGTGCAGGCGTCAGTGAGCTACAGGTGGGGCAGCACGTGGCGGATATGCCGGGGATCGGCGGCTACACCCAGTACCTGTGCGTGGACGCCGCGCAGGTCGTTCCCGCCCCGGAGGGCCTGGACCCCGCTGAAGCCGTCTGCATGCTGTTGTCCTACACCACGGCCTACCAGATGCTGACCCGGGTGCGCCATATTGCCCCGGGCAGCACATGCCTTGTGCACGCGGCGGGCGGCGCGGTGGGCACCGCCCTGCTGGAGCTGGGACGCCTGCAGGGCCTGGTGATGCTGGGTACGGCGTCGGCCGGCAAAAGAGCGCTGGTGGAGAGTCTCGGCGCGCAGCATATTGACTATCGCAACGAGGATTTTGTGGCCCGCGCGCGGCAGCTGAGCCGCGGCGGTGTCGACGTGGTCTTCGATACTATCGGGGGGCGGAACTGGGCGCGATCCTATGCCTGCCTCAAGCGCGGCGGCACGTTGATCGGTTTTGGCGCCCTGCAGATCACCACCGGTGAAGAGTCCACGGCGTCACTGCTGTGGGGCTTCGCCAAACTGCTGCTATTGTGGAAGCTGCTGCCCGATGGCAGGCATTCCACTTTCTATAATGTGCTGACCCGCCGTAAAAAACGGCCCGACGAGTTCAAGGCTGATGTACAAGCGCTGTTTGCCCTGCTCAAGGCAGGAAAGCTGCATCCGGCCATTGAGGCCCGTGTGCCGCTGGCGCAGGCCGCGGCGGTGCACCACCGCATCGACCGCGCCGAGGTCAAGGGCAAGATCGTGCTGATGCCTTTTGATGACTGACACGGCCAGCTGAAGCGGGCGTCAGGGAATCAAAGACACTCAAACAGATAGTGCAGGTAGAAATCGTTTTCTACCGGCTTTGAAAACTCCCTGAGTTTGTGCCAGCCATTGGGGCAGGTCGCGGCCATTTGCCGGTGCAGCACCTCGATTACATAGAACGCGGAGTAAGGGGTGCTGGCGCTGCGCGTCAGCGTATAGCGCTCGCGCACTTCGAAGCGTTGGCCGGTATGCGCCGGCTTTGCAGCGCCATCCTGTGCGGGGCGCGCCTCGACAGCACTGTCAGATGCGCCTTTCGGCGGCTCGTCGGCCAGTGCCGCGGCGGATGGCGCGGGTTCTTCAGCCTCAAACAGCTTGGTCGTCTCCCGCTTGTCCTTGTGGAAAGCTTCGAAGTTGAGGCTGTCGGCGAGGTCCACATCCTGCTGGGCAAGGGCCGGCAGTACTGTCATCGCCAGCGCCAGGATCATCGAGCGTTCGATCATGTCAGCATCCTCAAAGGGTGTGGTGCAGGCGACCTGGCGCCTGCATCTCAGAATTTCAGCTCGAAACCCGCGCCGATGGTAGAGCCATCAAACACAGTGCCCGCATTGGTGTCGTGTTCGACGCTGGCCCAGTAGGCAAACAGCGTGGCCTGCTTGTTGAGCCTGTAGTCTGCGCCCAGTGCCAGTTGCGTGGAATCCATTTGATCCGATGCGACGCCGGAGATCTCCCAGTCGGTAGTGGCCTGCATCCAC
>JAVEVZ010000274.1:0-4149 GCA_034004805.1 Spongiibacteraceae bacterium
CAGGGCTCAGTTTATCCGCGGCTGGGATTCGAGTTCGGTTTCGAGCTGGCGTGCCACGGTTTCCGGCGAGCGGGTGTTGCGCGCCAGCCAGCGGTACACCAGGGGCACCACCACCAGGGTCAGCAGCGTGGCGATGGCAACCCCTGACATGACCACCACGCCGATCACCTGGCGCGCCTCCGAGCCCGCGCCGCTGGCCAGAATCAGCGGTACCGCGCCCATCAGGGTGGTGATGGCGGTCATCAGTATCGGCCGCAGGCGTTTCTCGCAGGCTTCGATGATGGCCTGGTCGTAGTCGCGGCCCTCGTCGCGCAGCTGGTTGACGAACTCCACGATCAGTATCCCGTTCTTGGTCGCCAGACCCACCAGCATGATGATGCCGATCTGTGAGTAGATATTGAGGGTGAGGCCCCACACGTACAGGCCCGCCAGCGCGCCGGCTACCGCCAGCGGCACCGTCAGCAGGATGGTGAAGGGGTGAACAAAACTCTCGAACTGGGCGGCCAGCACCAGGTAGACCACCAGCAGCGCCAGCCCGAACATAAAATACACCGCGTTGGAGGAGCGCTGGAACTCCAGGGATTCGCCCTTGTAGTCGATAACCACGCCGGCGGGCAGCTGTTCGCGCACGGTGTCCTCAAAAAACCTGAGCGCCTCGCCCAGGCTGTAACCCTCGTTGAGGGAGGCCTCGATGGTGATGGCGCGGTTGCGGTTGTAGCGGTTGAGGGTCGAGGCATCGCCCCGCTCCCGCACCGTGACCAGATTGGCGAGGGGCACCGGGGCGCCGTCGGCGGCGCGCACATAAATAGTGTCGAGATCCTGGGGCGTGGCCTGCTGCAGGGGCTCGCCCTCGAGGATCACGTCGTACTCCTCGCCGTCGAGCAGGAACGTGGTGACGCGCCGCGAGCCCAGCAGGGTTTCCAGGGTGCGGCTGATGTCCAGCGCGCTGACCCCCAGGTCGCCGGCGCGGTTGCGGTCGACGCTGAGCAGCAGCTGGGGCTTGGTCTCTTTGTAGTCGCTGTCCACGCCGGACAGGCCGGGGTTGGCGCTGGCGGCTTCCACCAGGATATCCCGCCATGCGGCCAGGTCCTGGTAGCTGCCCCCGGCGATCACAAACTGCACCGGCTTGGCAGCAAAGCCGCCCAGGGCCTGGGGCATGATGGGAAACGCCATCACCCCGCTGAGGTCCGCCAGCCGCCGGTTGACGTCCTGCACTATTTCCATGGCAGAGCGGCGACTGCCCCAATCCGCGAGTACCAGCAGATTGATGGCGCTGTTGTAGTTTTCGCCGCGGGAAAAGCCCGCTGGCGCGCGCGAGATCAGGCGCTTGACTTCGCCGGTCTCCACCAGCGGCATCAGGCGCCGTTCGATCTCGAGAAGGTAATCGCGCGTGTAGGCAAAGGAAGCGCCTTCCGGCGCGGTGGTCATGAGAAAAAGCAGTCCGCGGTCTTCCTTGGGGGTGAACTCACTGGGTATCTGGCTGAACAGCCAGCCGCTCAGCCCCACCACCAGGGCCAGCAGCAGCCCGGCGATCCACGGGTGGTTGAGGATATCCCGCAGCAGCCGGCCATAGGCGCCCACCATGCCGCTGAACATGCGCTCCACGCGCTGTGCCAGCGGCCCTTCGAGGCTGTCGCGCTTGAGCAGGTTGGCGCACAGGGCCGGGCACAGCGTCAGCGCGACCAGGCTGGAAAACCCGACGGCGGCCGCCATGGCAATGGCGAACTCACCGAACAGGCGGCCGATGTTGTCCTGCAGAAAAGTGATGGGCACGAACACCGCCACCAGCACCAGGGTGGTGGCCACCACCGCGAAGCCCACCTGGCGGGCGCCCCGGTAGGCGGCCACCAGCGGCGTTTCGCCCATGCTCATGCGGCGGTGGATGTTCTCCAGCACGACGATCGCATCGTCCACCACCAAGCCGATCGCCAGCACCAGCGCCAGCAGGGTCAGCAGGTTGACGGAGTAGCCCAGGGCGTAGAGCACCGTGAAGGTCGCGATCAGCGACACCGGCACGGTGACCGCCGGCACCAGCATGGCGCGGAAATCCCCCAGGAACATGAAGATCACCAGCACCACCAGGCCCGCCGCGATCAGCAGAGTGCTGTACACCTCGGTGATGGCGCTGTCGATAAACACGGTGCTGTCGAAGCTCATTTCCAGCACCATGCCGGTGGGCAGGGTGGCGTTGATGCGCTCGCGCTCAGCACGCACCAGGCGGGATATTTCCAGGGCATTGGCCGTACTTTGTTTGACGATGCCCAAACCCATCATGGATATGCCGTTGCCGCGGAACAGGCTGCGCCATTCCGCCGGCCCCACCTCGACCCGGGCGACATCGCCAAGCCTGACCAGGTAGCCGTCGGAGCCCTTGAACAGCACCAGGCGCTCAAAATCCTCCGCGGTCTGGTAGTCGCGATCGATGCGCACCACGAAGTCGCGGTCCTGGGATTTGATGGTGCCGGCCGGCAGTTCCACGTTCTGGCTGCGCAGCGCCTGTTCGACATCCAGCACCGTGAGATTGCGCGCCGCCAGCGCCTGGCGGTCCAGCCAGATGCGCATGGCGTAGTCCAGGCCGCCGCTGATCCGTACCCGGGCGACGCCATTCAATGCTGACAAGCGGTCCACCAGGTAGCGGTTGGCGTAATCGGTCAGCTCGATGCTGGAGAGGCGGTCCGACACCAGATGAAGGAATATGATTGGCTGCTCGTCGGCGGTGGTCTTCTGCACTTCGGGTGGGTCGGCCTCGTCGGGCAGTGCGCCCAGCACCCGCGATACCCGGTCGCGCACGTCGTTGGCGGCGTTGTCGATATCCCGTGACAGCTCGAACTCCACACTGATATTGGAGCGGCCGTCAAGGCTGCTGGAGCGGATGGTCTTGATACCCTCGATGCCGGCGATGGCGTCCTCGATAGGTTGCGTGATCTTGGTTTCCACCACCGCCGCCGAGGCCCCGGGATAGGTGGTCTGCACCGTGACGACGGGGGGGTCGATATCGGGGTACTCGCGCAGCGCCAGGCGCTCAAAGGACAGCAGGCCGAAGGCCACCAGCAGCAGGCTCAGCACCGCGGCCAGCACCGGGCGACGCACGGAGGTATCGGATAGCCACATGCGTCAGCCCTCCTTGACCACCACGGGCTGGCCCGGGCGCAGACGACCGGCGCCCTCCACGATCAGTTGCTCGCCGACGGCCAGGCCCTCGCGGATTTCCACGCGGCCCCGCAGCCGGGTACCAATCGCCACGTCGCGGGGCGCGGCGCGGGATTCCGGGTCCAGCACCCACACGAAGTGCTGGTCCTGTTTGGAGAACAGCGCCTGCTCCGGCACCACGACGGCGTCGCGCGGATTGCGCGCCAGCGCGACCACCATCAGCATGCCGGGCTTGAGCTTGCGCTCGGGGTTGTCGAAGTCGGCGCGCACCGTAATCGAGCGGTCGACGGGATTGACGCGGCTGTCGATGGCGCTCACCACGCCGCTGAAGTCCCGCTGCCAGGCGGCGCTGCTGGCGATGACGGTCTGGCCTTCCTCGATGGTGGCCAGCAGTGGCTCCGGCACCTGGAAATCGAGCTGCATGATGCGCACATCGTCCAGCGTGGTGATGACGTCGCCGGCGTTGACCAGCGCGCCGGGACTGAAGCGGCGCAGCCCCAGCAGGCCGCTGAAGGGCGCCCGCAGGGTGCGGTCGGCGATGCGCGCCTCGATCTCCTCGATGCGATGGCGCGCGGTGTCGAGCATGGTCTGGCGTTCGTCGAGCTGGGATTGTGGCACCGAGCGGCTGGCCACCAGCCCCGTCAGGCGCCGCACCTCGCGCTGCTGCTCGCGGAGGTTCTCGCGCTCGGCGGCGAGCTGGGCCTGTTCTTCGCGCTGGCGCAGGGTGACCAGCACGGTGCCGGCCTCCACCCACTCGCTCTCACGAAAGTGGATGGCGTCGATGTACTCCGTCACCGTAGTGCTGATGGCCACCGACTCCCGGGACCGCAGGGTGCCCAGGGCTTCGCTGCGGTCGGCAATGGGCGTCAGCTGCACGGTTTGCACCGAGACCGGCAGTGGCGGGCGCGCCGCTCCGGCTGTGGTTTGCTGGCCGCGGAACAGGCCAAGCACTACCAATGCAATCACGACGGCAGCTACTGCGGCGACCAGCCATCCAAT
>JAVEVZ010000275.1:0-4112 GCA_034004805.1 Spongiibacteraceae bacterium
GGCGCGGCCTGGGGGCGATGGCGGGCATTGGTGAATCCGAATCCCGCGGCCCCTGGGGCCGCGACGCCCGGGCCATCGCCCTCTCGGCCATCGAGCGCGCCATTGCCGACGCGGGGCTTAAGCCGGCGGATATCGACGGGCTGATGGTGTGCCCCAGCGTCGCCGACCAGATCACACCCGCCGATTATCACGCGCATTTCGGCACCCATCAGCCGCTGTGGTTCAGCCCCGAAGGGGGCGGCATGGTGTGGGCCGCCACCTGTGCCCACACCGCCGCCCAGGCGCTGGCGCGGGGCGACGCGAAATACATCCTCAATGTGTTTGCCGTGGACTGGGCCAGCCGTCGCGCATCCGGCACCGGTACCCCGGGCGACTGGCACGCCAGTGAGCCCATGAAAGCGCACTTCGAGCTGCCCTATGGCTGGTTTCCGCAGCCGGTGTACTTTGCCACTTTTGCCCGTCGCTATATGCACGACTACCGCCTGACCCCGGACCAGCTGGGCGCCCTGCCCGTCGCATTCCGCCGCCACGCCAACAGCCACCCCGACGCGGTGATGCACAGCAAGGCCCTGTCCCTGGAGGACTACCTGGCGCGGCCCCTGCTCGCCGACCCACTGCGGGTGGAAGACTGCTGCCTGATATCCGATGGCGGCGCGGCCTATGTCATGACCACCCCCGAGCGAGCCCGCGACTTGCGCCAGCCAGCGGTGATCGTGGAGGGCGTCGGCCACGGTCGTATCGATGGCGTGCCCTATATCAGCCAGCAGGGCGATATCACCGCCACCCCGCAGACGTTTTCCGCGCCCTGGGCGATGGCGATGGCGGATATCAGCCCCGCGGAACTCGATGTCATCGCCGTGTACGACTGTTTTTCGATCACTGCGCTGATGCAGATCGAGGACATGGGGTTTTGCGCCAAGGGCGAAGGCGGCGAGTTCATTCAGGGCAAACGCCTGCACTTCGACCGCCCGCGCAGCGCCGGCGGCATTCCCTGCAACACCCATGGCGGCCTGCTGTCCCACGCCTATGTGCTGGGTATCGCCCATGTGGTGGAACTGGTCAAACAGCTGCGCGGCAGCGCGGTCAACCAGGTGCGCGACGCCCGGCTGGCCGCCTATGCCGGTTTTACTGCCGACGAGGCCTCAACCCTGATACTGCGGAGGGACGACGCATGATACCGCCCGACCCCGATGACCCCCTGACAGGGCCCTACTGGCGCGCCGCGAACAACCAGCAGCTGGTCATGAGCTGGTGCGACGATTGCGATCAGGCGGTGTGGTATCCACGCCCCAGTTGCCCGATATGCCAGGCGGGGCTGTATTGGAAGTTGTTGAGTGGACATGCCACCCTGCTGTCCTGGACGGTGGTACACAAGCCGGTGAATCCGGTATTTGCCACCCCCTATATGCCGGCGCTGGTGGTGCCCGTCGAGGCCCCGCGGGCGCGCCTGGTCACCCAGCTGGTGGATTGCGACAGCGCGGAACTCGTCTGCGACATGCCGCTGACGGTCCGATTCCGGGAGCTGGTCACCCGCCAGGGCGAGGCGTTTATGGCCCCGGTGTTCAGCCCGGCGCGTTGATCTGCTACCCGTATGCCCGCGGCGAGAACTGGCGTAATATTTGATCACGGTTAAATGACGGTCAATTAACGACCAACGATGGCGATTTGGAGGCGGTATGACCCTGACTATCAGTCCTCTGTGTGACAACTTCGGCGTAGCGGTGAGCGGGATCGATTTCGCGGTACCCATAACGGCGGAGGAACAACGCCAGCTCTACAGCCTGTGGCTGGAGCACGGCATCATGCTGATACGCGGCAAGAATGTGACGCCGGAAGCGCAGATCGCCTTCAGCCGGCTGTTCGGCGAACTCGAAGCCCATCCGCTCAAGAACATTCGCTCGGAAAAATACCCCGAGTTGATGGAGCTCAACAGCGAGGATACCCGCACCAACCCCGTGGCCCGCTGGGACGGTGAGGCAGTGATCGGCCGCCTGCCCTGGCACAAGGACCTGATCTATACCGCCAAGCCCAACCGCGGCGCGCTGCTGCGTGCCGTCAAACTGCCCGAGCACGACGGCGAGACCGGCTTTGGCGACCAGACCAAGGCCTACGAAGCGCTGTCACCAGAAATGAAAGCGCGTATCGACGGTCTCGAAGTCGTGTATCGCTTCGAGCTCAACCTGCTGAATATGCCGTTTCTGGACACCAGCAACTACGAGCCCGGCCCCAACGTGCCCAAAAAGCCCTCCGACCTCGGCTTCCAGGACTTTCCCGACTCGCTCTATCCGCTGGTGTTCGTCCACCCGGAGACCGGCCGCAAGTCGCTGAACGTATGCCCCATGTTTGTGGACCGCATCCACAACATGGACAAGGCCGAGGGCGACGCCCTGCTGCACGAGCTGGTGGCCCATGTCACCCGGCCGGAGTTCACCTACATGCACAAGTGGCGGGAGGGCGATATGGTCCTGTGGGACAACTGGCGCCTCATGCACACGGCCGCGGGCGTGCGCCCTGGCGAAAAGCGGCTGATCCACCGCACCACCATTGTGGGCGACCAGGTGCTGGGCAAAGTGCTCGACGCCGCCGCACCAACCCATTAGGAGGTAACGCACCGTGAATGAAGAAATGATGAAGAAGTACGCGCCGGTAGAGCGCATCAAGCCGCTGCTGCCGGAGCTCACCCCGCAGGCCGAGCTCGCCCTGCTGTGCCGCCTGCTGTACGCCGAAGGTTACAACGACCATATCGCCGGCCATATCAGCGTCAAGCAGGCCGATGGCAGCATCCTGATCAACCCCTGGGAACTCGCCTGGGATGAGCTGACCGCCAGCGACATCCTGCGCCTGGACCAGCACGGCAAGGTTATCGAGGGCCACTGGAACGTCACCCCCGCCGTCAATCTGCACCTGGAAATCCACGCGCGGCGTCCGGACGTCAATGTCATCATCCACAACCACTCGCGCTACGGCAACGTGTGGGCCAACGCCCAGCGGATTCCACCGGTCTACGACCAGACCTCCGCCCAGGTCAACGGCGAGCTGGTGCTGTTCGACGAATACAACGCCACCGTCAACGCCGGCGATGACGCCGCGCATTGTGCCGAGGCGCTGGGGCAGGCCAAGTGGGCGCTGCTCGCCAACCACGGGGTACTGATCGTGGCTGGGAGTATCCGCCAGGCCCATTTGCGCGCACTGACCCTGGAATGGCGCTGCCGCCAGGCCTGGATGGTCGAGGCGCTGGGCGGTGGTCGGCCCATGCGCGAGGACGTCGCCGAGCAGACCGGGGAAATGGTCGACAGCAACGGCTTCCCGTTCCTGTGGGAAGCCATGGCCCGCAAGGAAATCCGTCGCGCGCCCGAAGTGCTGGACTGACACTCCGGCACAGAGCGGCCTGACCGGCACCGCGATCTGGCGGTCAGGCCCACCGGCGACCGCGCATGACGCTCTGAATGGCAGGGCGGATGGCACAGTCAAACGGTGGGACCATTAACAGGAAAGCACCCATGCTCAAACTTATCTGCTTTGTGAAACGCAATCCGGCCCTCAGCGCAGAGCAGTTCCACCAGCACTGGCGCGATGTGCACGCCCCGCTGATACGCAATACCCCCGGCATCGCGCGGCATCTGCTGAGCTACCAGCAGAATCCCCGCGCCGCCGCCGATTACGTCCGCGGCGAACCCGACTGGGACGGCGTCGCCATCGCCTGTTACGCGGACCGCGCCGCCATGGAGGCGCTGTTCAGCGAACCCGACTATCACGCGCATATCGCTCCCGATGAGCAATACCTGTCGGACCCGGACAAAACGCAATGGATACTGTGCGAAGAGGAACGCCAAGTCATCGGTTGAGTTTTTACTGAAACCACACCCGCGCCGTCGGCGGGAGCACCCCACACCGGAGCCAGCCGCGATGACCGCCACGAAAAACGCAGCAACACCAGCGACCTGTGTACTGAAACCCCTGGGCATCTTCGCCGCGCTGCTTGCGCTGGGCGCCTGTGGCCCCGGTGCAGATAGCCCTGCCCCGAGCACGGCCGCCGCAGTGCCCGCCAGCCACAGCCCGGCGGCCGACCCCGTGTTTCGCGACCCCCTGCGCACTGCCTATTTCGGCGAGTT
>JAVEVZ010000276.1:0-4109 GCA_034004805.1 Spongiibacteraceae bacterium
GGCCAGGTCATCGCCGAGGAGCTGGGGCTGACCCTGGAGAAGGCCGAGCTCGAGCAGCTGGGCGGTGCCAAGCGCGTGGTGATCACCAAGGACCACACCACCATCGTCGACGGCGCCGGCAAAACGGCGGACATCGAAGCGCGGGTCAGAACCATCCGCAAGGAGATCGAGGACACCAGCTCCGACTACGACCGCGAGAAGTTGCAGGAGCGCGTGGCCAAGCTCTCCGGTGGTGTCGCCGTCATCAAGGTGGGTGCCGCCACCGAGGTGGAAATGAAAGAGAAGAAGGACCTGGTGGACGACGCCCTGCACGCCACCCGCGCCGCAGTGGAGGAAGGCATTGTGCCCGGTGGTGGCATCGCCCTGGTGCGGGCAGCCGGCGCCGTGCGCAAAGCCGCGCTCACGGCCGCCAACGAGGACCAGGCCGCCGGTATCCGCATTGCACTGCGGGCGATGGAGGAGCCGTTCCGGCAGATCGTGGCCAACGCGGGCGCCGAACCCAGCGTTATCCTGGACAAGGTGCAGGGTAACGACAGCGCGAGCTACGGCTACAACGCGCAAACCGAGGCGTATGGGGACATGGTGACCATGGGCATCATCGACCCCACCAAGGTGGCGCGCACGGCGCTGCAGAACGCCGCCTCCGTTGCCGGCCTGATACTGACCACGGAAGCCATGGTCAGCGATGCGCCGTCGGACCGGAAGGCCGATGCGCCCGCACCCAACTATGACTTCGAATAACGCGTCGTCATGGACTGCGAGGGGCCGCCCGGCCCCTCGTTTCCCACCTGTCCGGCGTTAAACAGACCCGTCGCAGAACTCGCGCCGCCTAACCGACCCGGCGCCACCCGCCCGTCATTGAGCGCAGCAGTTATTCAGAGGCTCCCCGGGCGCTCTCACCCTTTTCAGGCGCCGCGCGAAAATTCTGGCAGTATGACCCCCGTGAGAGGCCGTTGGGCGTTTGCCCAAGCCCGGCGCCTGGGAGACAATAGCGCCCTTTTCGCCAGCCCCTGAGGAGAGATCGATGCCCGCCCGAGGCGAACTCGCCAATGCCATCCGCGCACTCAGTATGGACGCCGTGCAGAAAGCCAATTCCGGCCACCCCGGCGCCCCCATGGGCATGGCCGATATCGCGGAGGTGTTGTGGAACGACTACCTGCGCCACAACCCGGCCAACCCCGCCTGGCCGGACCGCGACCGCTTCGTGCTGTCCAACGGCCACGGCTCGATGCTGATCTATTCGCTGCTGCATCTGAGCGGCTATGACCTGGGCATCGAAGACCTCAAGAACTTCCGCCAGCTGCATTCGCGCACCCCGGGCCACCCCGAGTACGGCTACGCGCCGGGCATCGAGACCACCACCGGGCCGCTGGGCCAGGGACTCACCAACGCGGTGGGCATGGCCATTGCCGAGAAGACCCTGGCGGCGCAATTCAACCGCGACGGCCACGCGGTGGTGGACCACTACACCTATGTGTTCCTGGGGGACGGCTGCCTGATGGAGGGCATCAGCCATGAAGCGTGCTCCCTGGCCGGCACCCTGGGCCTGGGCAAGCTCATAGCCTTCTATGACGACAACGGCATTTCCATCGACGGCGACGTGGCCGGCTGGTTTACCGACGACACGCCCGGGCGCTTCGAGGCCTACGGCTGGCAGGTGATCCCGGCGGTGGACGGCCACGACCCGGCGGCGGTCAAGGCCGCCATCGAAAAGGCGCGCGGTGACACCGATCGCCCGACCCTGATCTGCTGCCGGACGGTTATCGGCAAGGGCTCCCCCAACAAGCAGGGCAGCGAGAGCAGTCACGGCGCGCCGTTGGGCGCCGACGAGGTGGCCGCCACCCGCGTCGCCCTCAACTGGCCCCACCCCGCCTTTGAAGTGCCCGCCGCGATCGCCCAGGCCTGGGACGCCCGCGCGCGCGGTGCGGCCGCCGAGGCCGACTGGCAACAGCGCTTTGCCGCCTACCGCACCGCGTTTCCGGCGCTGGCGGCGGAGTTTCAGCGCCGGGTGATGGACGCCGCACTGCCGGAAAACTTCGCCCGCGAAGCGGCGGCCTATATCCAGGCCTGCCAGGACAAGGGTGAGAGCATCGCCTCGCGCAAGGCGTCCCAAAACGCCATCAACGCCTACGCGCCGCTGCTGCCGGAACTGCTGGGGGGCTCCGCCGACCTGGCCGGCTCGAACCTGACCCTGTGGAAGGGCGCCAAAGGTATCACCGCCGCCGATGCCGCTGGCAACTACCTCTATTACGGGGTGCGCGAGTTCGCCATGAGCGCGATCATGAACGGCATGGCCCTGCACGGCGGGTTTATTCCCTACGGCGCCACGTTCCTGGTGTTTATGGAATACGCGCGCAATGCGGTGCGCATGGCGGCGCTGATGAAACAGCGGGTGATCTTCGTCTACACCCACGACTCCATCGGCCTCGGCGAAGACGGCCCCACCCACCAGCCGGTGGAACAGCTGGCCAGCCTGCGTCTGACCCCCAACCTGGTGACCTGGCGGCCCTGCGACGCCGTGGAGTCGGCGGTGGCCTGGCGCGCGGCAATCCTGCGCACGGAAGGCCCCTCGGCACTGATTTTCTCGCGTCAGAATTTGCCCCATCAGGCGCGCAGCGCCCAGCAGCTTGATGCGATCGGGCGCGGCGGCTACGTGCTGGTGGACTGCAAGGGCAGCCCCGAGGCGATCCTGATAGCCACCGGCTCCGAAGTGGGGCTGGCGGTGCAGGCGCAGCAGGTACTGGCACAGCAGGGCCGGCGTGTGCGGGTGGTGTCCATGCCGTCCACCGAGATCTTCGACGCCCAGGACGCGCTGTACCGCGAATCAGTGCTGCCCAGCGATGTGCTGGCGCGGGTGGCCGTGGAAGCGGCGCACCGCGACTACTGGTACAAATACGTCGGCCTCGACGGGCGCATCGTGGGCATGGACAGCTTCGGCGAATCCGCGCCCGCGGAGGCGCTGTTCGAGATGTTCGGCTTCACCGTCGACAACGTGGTGGCAGCGGTGGAAGACTGCCTGGGCACATGATACGTCTGGCGATCAACGGCTATGGCCGCATTGGCCGCTGCGTGCTGCGCGCTCTCTGGGAGCGCGGCGGGCGCGGCCTGCGGATCGTGGCGATCAACGAGCCGGCGGACCTGGCCACCATTGTCCACCTCACCAAATACGATTCCACCCACGGCCGCTTTCCGGGCACGGTCAGCGGCAGCGCGGGGCAGTTGCGCATCGACGACCAGGCGATTGCCGTCAGCCATCACGCCCACCCCGAGCAGCTGGACTGGGTGGGGGTGGACCTGGTGCTGGACTGCAGCGGCCGCTACGACCGCCTCGACCAGCTGCAGGCCCACCTCGACGCGGGGGCGGCGCGGGTGCTGCTGTCCCAGCCGGGCGAGGACGCGATCCCCGCGGTGGTGTGGGGCGTCAACGGCGAGCTGCTGGCGGGCGCCGGCCCCATCGTCTCGGCGGCGTCCTGCACCACCAACTGCATCGCGCCGGTAATCCGCGTGCTGGATCGCGCCTTTGGCATCGAGAGCGGCGTGATCACCACGGTGCACTCGGCCATGAACGACCAGCCGGTGCTGGACGCCTACCACCACACCGACCTGCGCAAGACCCGCGCCGCGGGCCAGTCCATCATTCCGGTGGACACAGGCCTGGCGTCGGGTGTCGGCCGGATACTGCCGGGGCTGGCCGGCCGCTTCGCCGCCCGCGCGCTGCGCGTGCCCACCCAGAACGTGTCGGCCATGGAACTTACCGCGCAGCTCCGCAGCCCGACCACCGGCGACGCCGTCAACGCCGCCCTGGCCCAGGAGGCTGCGGGCGAGCTGGCCGGGATACTTGGCTACACTGACGAGCCGCTGGCCTCCTGCGACTTCAACCACGACCCCCGCTCAGGTATCGTCGACGCCGGCCAGACCCGCGCTGTCGGCAATCAGGTGTCAGTGGTGACCTGGTTCGACAACGAGTGGGGCTACGCCAACCGCATGGTGGATGTCGCGGTGGCCTGGAGCCAGATGCGGGCTGGTGGGATGTCGGACGTCTGACGTCTGACGTCTGACGCTGGACGCTGGACGCTGGACGCTGGACGCGGGGATCGCGGGAATACGGG
>JAVEVZ010000277.1:0-4084 GCA_034004805.1 Spongiibacteraceae bacterium
GTGCTCTTCCGATCTGGCGATCTGCATGACCTGTTCCTGGTACAGGATGATGCCGTAGGTGGGCTCCAGTATCGGTTGCAGGCAGGCGTGCTGGTACTGGGGGTGCGGGTAGGCCAGCTGGGCGCGGCCGTGCTTGCGGTTGATAAAATCGTCGACCATGCCCGACTGCAGCGGACCGGGCCGGAACAGCGCCACCAGCGCGACGATATCCTCGAAGCGTGAGGGCAGCAGACGCTTGATCAGGTCCTTCATACCGCGGGATTCGAGCTGGAAGACCGCGGTGGTCTCGGCGCGCTGCAGCAGCTGGAAGGTCGGCGGGTCAGCCAGCGGGATACTCATGATATCCAGCGGCGCCTCCCCTTCCTGGGCGCGCTTGGCGTTGATGATCTTCAAGGCCCAGTCGATGATGGTCAGGGTGCGCAGGCCCAAGAAGTCAAACTTGACCAGGCCCGCCTCTTCCACGTCGTTCTTGTCGAACTGGGTCACCACCCCGCCGCCGCTTTCGTCACTGTACAGCGGCGAGAAGTCGGTGAGCCTGGACGGTGCGATCACCACCCCGCCCGCGTGCTTGCCGACGTTGCGGGTCACGCCCTCCAGCTGCAGGGCCATTTCCCAGATCTCCTGGGCGCCGTCATCGCTGGCGAGAAAGTCCCGCAGCGTCTCCTCCTGCTCGTAAGCTTTGCTCAGGGTCATGCCCACTTCGAAGGGAATCAGCTTGGACAGCTTGTCCGCCAGTCCATAGGACTTGCCCTGCACCCGGGCCACGTCGCGCACCACGGCCTTGGCCGCCATGGTGCCGAAGGTGATGATCTGGCTGACCGCCTCGCGCCCGTAGCGCTCCGCCACATAGGCGATAACCCGGTCGCGGCCCTCCATGCAGAAATCGACGTCGAAGTCGGGCATGGAAACCCGCTCCGGGTTGAGGAAGCGCTCGAACAGCAAGTCGTATTCGATGGGGTCCAGGTCGGTGATCTTCAGTGCATAGGCGACCAGTGAGCCGGCGCCGGAACCCCGCCCCGGACCCACCGGAATGCCCTGGTCCTTGGCCCACTGGATG
Organism: Spongiibacteraceae bacterium; assembly: GCA_034004805.1. Classification (GTDB taxonomy): domain Bacteria; phylum Pseudomonadota; class Gammaproteobacteria; order Pseudomonadales; family CAMLJR01; genus JAVEVZ01. The sequence continues at coordinate 1,058 of JAVEVZ010000277.1, forward strand.
AAGTCCATCACGATCAGAAAATAGCCGGGGAAACCCATCTGCAGGATGACGTCCAGCTCGAAATCCAGCCGCGCGCGGTAGTCCGGGGCCAGTGCCGCGAGCCGGGCCGGGTCGCCCCTGCTGAGGAACTCCAGGCGCTGCTGCAGCCCGTCGTGGGCGAGCTTGCGGAAATAGCCGTCGAGGGTCATGCCCTCCGGCACCGGGTACTCGGGCAGGTAGTAAGTCCCCAGCTGGATGGTGACGCTGCAGCGCCGCGCGATCTCCACGCTGTTGGCCAGCGCCTCGGGGATATCGGCGAACAGCTCCGCCATCTCCGCCGGGCTTTTCAGGTACTGCTCCTGGCTGTAGCGCCGCACCCGGCGCGGGTCGTCCAGCGCCCGGCCCTCGTTGATACAGACCCGCACCTCGTGGGCCTCGTATTCATCGGCGGTGAGAAAGCGCACATCATTGGTGGCGACCACCGGGCACGCGTGGTCCAGCGCCAGGGCCACCGCCAGGTGCAGGTAGTCCTCCTCGCCGTCGCGCCCGGTGCGCTGCAACTCCAGGTAGTAGCGCCCCGGAAACAGCTGCTGCCAGTGGCGCAGGCGCTCCGCAGCCAGCTCGGCGTGGCCCCCCAGCAGCGCCTGGCCGACGTCGCCGTCACGGCCACCCGACAGGGCAATCAGGCCCTCGGCGCGCGCCGCCAGCCACTCCCGGCGCAACAGCGCCACACCCTGCTGCTGGCCCTGCTGCCAGGCCAGCGATATCAGCTCGCGCAGGTTGGCGTAGCCCTGCTCGTTCGCCGCCAGCAGGCACAGCAGCGACGGCTGGCTCTCATCGCCCTCGGGCCTGAGCCAGAAATCGGCGCCAAAAATGGGCTTGACGCCCGCCGCCTCGGCCGCTTTGTAGAACTTGATCAGCGCATACATGTTGCACTGGTCGGTCAGCGCCACCGCGGGCATGCCCAACTCGGCGCAACGCTTCACCAGCGGCTTGACCCGCACCAGGCCATCCACCAGGGAGAACTCACTGTGCAGGCGCAAATGGACAAAATCTGGAGTCATGGAAGCTCGGAACAACGACAGGGGGACAACGCCGCAGAGTGTACCGCGTCAGACGCCAGACGTCAGACTCCGCCGCAACATCCCGGCGCCGCCAAAACGCCGCGGAATGCCGCACCTTATCCAACTGTTTTGCTTGGTTATATAGTTGACCGAATTGCTAGGTTATAGAATAATACCGCCTACGCGATATCCGGAGCACAAGCACTTATGCGCCTGACCACAAAAGGCCGCTACGCGGTGACTGCCATGCTGGATCTGGCCCTGCATGCCCGGCAGGGCCCGGTAAGCCTGGCGGAGGTTTCCAGCCGACAGGAGATTTCCCTCAGCTATCTGGAACAACTGTTCGCCAAGTTGCGCCGCCGTGAATTGGTGAGTAGCGTGCGCGGGCCCGGTGGCGGCTATCAGCTGAGCCGGGAGGCGGACCGCATTTTTGTCGCCGAGATCGTCGACGCCGTCGATGAGCCCCTGGACAGTACCAGCTGCGGTGGCAATGCGGACTGCCAGGACGGAGAGACCTGCCTCACCCACCATCTGTGGTGCGACCTGAGCAGGCAGATTCACGATTTTCTCAACGGCATCAGCCTGGCGGGGCTGGTACAACGGCGCGAGGTGCAGGCGATTGCCGCGCGGCAGGCGCGCCGCGCGCAGCAGCAGGCACGGCTCGAACAGCGCGCCGGCGATCAAATCACCCTGTCGAACCTGAATTGAGCGAGGCCCAAGCAATGACTGAACAGATCGACAGCGCACTGGCCCGGGAGTACACCGCCGGCTTCATCTCCAACATCAAGTCCGACACCTTCGAGCCCGGCTTGAACGAGGACATCATCCGCCGCATCTCGGCGCTCAAGGAAGAGCCGGCGTGGATGTGCGAATGGCGACTCAAGGCCTACGCCGGCTGGCTGGAGATGACACCACCCGAGTGGGCGCACGTCGACTACCCGCCCATCGACTACCAGGCGATATCTTATTATTCGGCGCCAAGCAGCATGAAGGACAGGCCCAAGTCGCTGGATGAGGTCGACCCGGAATTGCTCGCCACCTATGACAAGCTCGGCATCCCCCTGCACGAGCAGCAGATGCTGGCCGGCGTCGCCGTTGATGCCGTGTTCGATTCCGTCTCTGTTGTCACCACTTTCCGCGCCAAGCTGGAAGAGGCCGGCGTGATTTTCTGCCCCATCTCCGAGGCCATCCGGCGCTTTCCGGACTTGGTCAGGAAGTACCTCGGCAGCGTGGTGCCGCAGCGGGACAACTACTTCGCAGCGCTGAACAGCGCGGTTTTCACCGACGGCTCCTTTGTCTATATCCCCAAGGGTGTGCGCTGCCCGATGGAGCTGTCGACCTACTTCCGCATCAACGCGGCCAACACCGGGCAATTTGAACGCACCCTGATCATCGCCGATGAAGGCAGCCACGTCAGCTACCTGGAAGGCTGCACCGCGCCCCAGCGCGACGAAAACCAGCTGCACGCCGCAGTGGTCGAACTGATCGCCCTGGACAATGCCGAGATCAAGTACTCCACCGTGCAGAACTGGTACCCCGGCGACGACGACGGCAAGGGCGGCATCTACAATTTCGTCACCAAGCGCGGCGTGTGCCACGATAGCGCCAAAATCTCCTGGACCCAGGTTGAGACCGGCTCCGCTATCACCTGGAAGTATCCCAGCTGCGTGCTCAAGGGCGACAACAGTATCGGCGAGTTCTACTCGGTGGCCTTGACCCGCGGCAGGCAACAGGCCGATACCGGCACCAAAATGATCCACCTCGGCAAGAACACCCGCAGCACCATCATCTCCAAGGGGATTTCAGCGGGCCGCGCCAACAACGCCTACCGCGGCCTGGTGCGCATGAATCCGGGCGCGGACAATGCACGCAACTACACCCAGTGCGACTCGCTTCTCATCGGCGACCAGTGTGGCGCGCACACCTTTCCCTACATCGAGAGTCGCAACCCGAGTGCGATCGTGGAGCACGAGGCCACCACCTC
>JAVEVZ010000278.1:0-4073 GCA_034004805.1 Spongiibacteraceae bacterium
TGGCGTGTGCCGCGACTTCGCACACCTGATGATTGCGCTGTGTCGCGCGATCAGCATTCCCGCGCGCTTTGCCACCGGCATTGACTACGACTCTCCCCCTGTACTGGGCCCCCCCGACTTCCACGCCTATGTCGAAGTGTTTCTCAGCGGGCGCTGGTATATTTTTGATCCCAGCCGGCTATCTCCACCGATGGGCCTGATGCGCATCGGCACGGGGAGGGATGCCGCCGATGTATCTTTTGCAACCTTGTTTGGCTCCATTCAACCCACTAGGCCGGATATAAGCATTGCGGCGATCGACGATCCGTCACAAGGTTTTATCAAGCCGCATCTCTGCACAGAGGTTCTGTCAACCGACGACAATTGAGCAGCACCGACCGGACCCAAAAAGCCGTTAACGACAATGTCAGGACATACCATGACCGAGTCACTCCTACTCAGTACCGCGCGTATCAACACCCTGCTCAACAGGCAGGTGATGACCAATGCCAGCGGATTTTTCTTCGCACGCGACCAGCGGCTCTTTCTCGTCACCAGCCGCCACGTCATGGTCGACAAACCCAGCGATCACTTTCCCGACAGCATCGAAATTGAGTTGCACACCTCGGCTGACAATATGGCGGCCTCCACCGGGTTCCTGGTGCCGCTTTACAAAAACGGCAAAAGCCTGTGGCGCCAGGGCACGGACAGCGTCAGCGAGGTGGACGTGGCGGCCATAGAAATCGAGCGGGGCGCGCTGCCCGAGACCGTGGTGTACCACGCCTTTACGCCCGCGCATCTGGTGGACAGCGGCAATCACACCGTAGAGATCGGCACCTCGATGCTGATCGTGGGCTTCCCGCTGGGTTTTCACGACACCTTGCATCACCTGCCCGTCGCGCGCCACGCGGTGAACGCTTCCTCCTTCGGATTGCGCTTCCAGGGCAACGGCTATTTCCTGACGGATGGGCGCACCCATCGCGGCACCAGCGGGTCACCGGTCGTTACGCGCCTGAAGCAGTCCGGAACAGACACCCAGACGCTGCCCTGGGCCCTGCTGGGCATTCACTCCTCGCGGGTGGACATTGGCTCAAGGGATTTAAAACTGGATGAGGCGCTGGGCCTGAACTGCGCCTGGTATGCGGATATTCTGTTGACACTGACCGAGAACTGAACGCCAGCAGGGCGGTATAGGCCCAGGCTCACTGGCGATCAGGCTCTCAAAGCGCGCTGAGGCCGCGCGCCATATCGTCCTTGATGTCGTCGATATCCTCCAGGCCCACAGCAACCCGCACCAGAGTTTCCCGAATGCCTGCCGCTGCGCGCTGCTGATCCGTCAGCCGCCCGTGGGTCGTCGTCGCGGGGTGGACGATGGTCGTTTTGACGTCGCCCAGATTGGCGGTCACCGAGCAGATGCGCGTGGCATCGATAAAGCGCCAGGCCGCAGCGCGGTCGCCGCGCACATCGAATGCGAGCACGCCGCCGAAGCCGCGCTGCTGGCGTCTGGCCAGGGCATGACCCGGGTGATCCGGCAACCCCGCGTAGTAAACCCGTTCAATGCCCGGCTGCTGCTGCAGCCATTCCGCGAGATGCTGTGCATTGGCGCTGTGTGCATCCATACGCAGGCGCAGGGTTTCCAGGCCCTTGAGGAACACCCAGGCATTGAACGGGCTCATCGTCGTGCCGCAGGTGCGCAGAAACACGGCAACCTCGCGCATCAGTTCGGCGCTGCCGACCACCGCGCCCCCTACCACCCGGCCCTGGCCGTCCAGGTATTTTGTCGCGGAGTGCACCACGATATCCGCGCCCAGCAGCAGCGGCTTTTGCAGCGCCGGCGTGCAGAAACAATTGTCCACCACCAGCAGCGCACCCTGGGATCTGGCCAGCGCACTGACTGCGGCGATATCCGCGATTTCGTTCAGCGGGTTGGACGGCGTTTCCAGAAACACCATGCGCGTAGCGGGTTGAAAAGCCGCGCGCAGCGCGGCGAGATCAGTGAGTTCGACAAAGCTGGTATCGACGCCGAACTTGCCCAGATACCGGGCAAACAGGCCCACCGTCGTGCCAAATACCGCGCTGGCACAGATCACGTGGTCACCGGCCTTTAGCAGGGCCATGGCGGTGCTGAGAATCGCTGCCATGCCGGACGACGTTGCGACGGCCGCCTCACCCTCCTCCATGGCGGCAATGCGCTCCTCGAAGATACGGGTGGTGGGGTTGGTATAGCGCGAATAGACATTGCCCGGCTCGGTGCCGGCAAACCGTGCCGCCGCCTGGGCTGCGCTGTCGAACACATAGCTGGAGGTGGTGAATATGGGCTCGCCGTGTTCGCCCTCGGCGGTGCGCACATGGCCGGCGCGTATCGCCAGCGTATCCAGACGCGCGGCCTTGATGACCTCGCGGCGTTGCCTTTCCTTATCGCTCATACGGCCATCTAGTGAATTTCATTGTGGAGACCAACGATGGCATCTTCATCCACCACCTGATGCTCGCGCTGGCACTTGCTGTTGTCATTGCGCTCGGCGGCCAGGACATCCAGATACTGCTGATCGATATCGCCGGTGACGTAGTGACCGTCGAACACCGCGCAATCGAACTGATCGATCGCGCGATTGCCCTCGGCGGAACTGTCCACCAGATCCTTGAGGTCCTGGTACACCAGCCAGTCGGCGCCGATCAGCTCGCAGATTTCCTCTTCCGTGTGGCCGTGGGCGATCAGCTCCGTCGCCGCCGGCATGTCGATGCCATAGACATTGGGAAACCGCACCGGCGGCGCGGCCGAGGCGAAATAGACTTTGCGAGCACCGGCGTCGCGGGCCATTTCTATGATCTGCCGGCAGGTGGTGCCGCGCACGATGGAATCATCCACCAGCAGCACATTCTTGCCGCGAAATTCGAGGCCGATGGCGTTGAGTTTCTGGCGCACGGATTTTCGGCGCTGGGTCTGGCCGGGCATGATAAAGGTGCGGCCGATGTAGCGGTTCTTGACCAGGCCCTCGCGGAACTTGACGCCCAGCTCCTGGGCCACCGCCTGGCCGGCCACGCGGCTGGAGTCGGGTATCGGAATCACCACGTCGATATCGTGGTCGGGCCACAGCCTGCGGATCTTGGCGGCCAGTTTCTCGCCCTGGCGCAGGCGCGACTTATAGACTGACACGCCGTCCATAATGGAGTCGGGGCGCGCAAAATAGACGTGCTCGAAGATGCAGGGGTTGAGGCGGGGGTTTTCGGCGCACTGCAGGGTGTGCAGATTGCCCTGCAGGTCGATATAGACCGCCTCGCCCGGTGCCACATCGCGTATCAGTTTGAAACCCAGCACGTCCAGCGCCACGCTCTCCGAGGCCACCATGTATTCGGCGCCGAGCGGCGTGTCGCGGCGGCCGAACACCAGCGGGCGTATGCCATGGGGGTCGCGAAATCCCAGCACGCCGTAGTTAGCCACCAGCGCCACGCAGGCGTAGCCGCCCTGGCAGCGCCCGTGCACGCGCTTGACCGCGGTGAAAATATCCTCTGGCGAGGGCACCAGCTTGCCGAGCTGCTGGAGCTCATGGGCCAGTACATTGAGCAGGACTTCGGAGTCGGAATCGGTATTGAGGTGGCGCATATCCGCCTCAAACAATTCGCGGGACAACTCCCGGGCGTTGGTCAGATTGCCGTTGTGGGCGAGGCTGATGCCGTAGGGCGAATTGACGTAGAACGGCTGTGCCAGGGCCGGGCTGGAGGTACCGGCGGTGGGGTAACGCACATGGCCGATGCCGATATGGCCCTGCAGACGCTGCATATGGCGGGCCTGGAACACATCCTTGACCAGCCCATTGGCCTTGCGCTGATTCATGCGCCCGTGCTCACAGGTCACGATGCCTGCCGCATCCTGACCGCGGTGCTGCAGCACCGTGAGGGCATCGTAGATGTCCTGGTTGACGTTGCCTTTGGCGACGATGCCTACGAGTCCACACATTGCGCTACAACACTCCGCAATAGGGTAATAAGTTACTGGCTAGGCGAGCAAACCGCGCGTCCAGGCCATCAGATCCTGCGTTGTTTGTCGCGCCCAGTCCTCGAGCACCAGCAGCTGGGGTATCAGTTGGGAGCTG
>JAVEVZ010000279.1:0-4052 GCA_034004805.1 Spongiibacteraceae bacterium
GGCCAGCAACCGGGCGAATGGCGTCCAGTCCTCGAAGGTGGCCACATCCAGCAGATAGATACCCTGGCCATCGCACAGCTGCACCAGGCCGGGAATCGGGTAATAGGTGCGCTCGCGCAGAAATTCAGTATCCAGCGCCAGCAGCGGCGCCGCGGCCCACAGTTCACAGTGGCGGGCCAGCGCGGCATCACCGGCGACGATGACCGGCTGCTCCACGGCGCGCTCGGGGCTGTTCATGGTTGTCGTCCCTGTCCGGGTGGCGTCATTGGACTGTCCTGCTGTGTCGCTGAGGGTGTCGCAGAAAGAGTCGGGTCATGGCTGATTCAGGCGACGCCGGCCGCTCAGCGCGTGGGCCAGGGTGCCACTGTCGACAAACTCCAGCTCGCCGCCCAGGGGCACGCCGTGGGCGATGCGGCTCACCGCGATGCCCAGCGGCCGCAATTGCTCGGTGATGAAATACGCCGTGGCCTCGCCCTCGACCGTGGTGCCGGTGGCGAGGATCACCTCCTCCACCCCGCTGTCGCGAGCCCGCTGCACCAGGTGTTCGATGCCCAGCTGTTCCGGGCCGATACCGTCGATGGGCGACAGATGTCCCATCAGCACGAAGTAGCGCCCGCGGTAGCCGCCGGCCATTTCCAGCGCCGCCACATCCGCAGGGCTCTCCACCACGCACAGCACGGTGCTGTCGCGGCGCGCATCGGCGCAGATCGCGCAGCGCTCGCTCTCGGTAAAGGTGCGGCAGTCACCGCAGTGTCCCACCCCGTCCATTGCCTCGGTCAGGGCCGTCGCCAGCGCACGGCCGCCGTCGCGATTGCGCTCCAGCAGATGGAAGGCGATGCGCTGGGCGGACTTGGGGCCGATGCCCGGCTGGCAGCGCAGGCTGTCGATCAAGCGGTCGATCAGTGGACTGAATCCCATGCCCGATACTCAGAATGGCATCTTGAAGCCGCCGGGCAACATGCCGGACAGCAGGTCCCTGCTGCTGGCCTCGACCTTGCGCACCGCGTCATTGACCGCGGCGGCGACCAGGTCTTCCAGCATTTCCTTGTCCTCGCCCAGCAGACTGGGATCGATGCTGACCCGGCGCACGTCGTGGCGACCGTTCATCACCACCGTCACCAGGCCGGCACCGGCCTCGCCAGTCACCTCCGCACTGGCGAGTTTCTCCTGGGCCTCCTGCATCTGCTTCTGCATCTGCTGGGCCTGTTTCATCAGCTCACCGATATCGGGCTTCATTGCTTACTCCGGCTCATGGTGCTGTGCGCGGCGCATCACAGCGGTTCGATAGTGTCTTCGAGCAGCACCGCGTCGAAGTGTTCGCGCAGGCCTTTGACCAACGGGTCATTGTCCAGCAACTGGCGGGCCTGCTCCAGGCGCTCGCGGCGCCGGCGCTGCTGCCAGCGGGCCGGGGTGTCGCCATCGACGTCCCCCACCTCAATCTGCAGATGCAGGGCCTCGCCCAGGCGTTCGCCGATGACTTCCTGCAGACGCGCCGTGTGGCTGTCATTGAACAGCGAGGCCTGCTGGCGCTCCAGGCGCAGCTGCCAGACATCGCCTTCGACCGCCAGCAACTGACAGTTGGCGGCAATACTGCCCAGCACCCCGCTCAGCCCCAGCCGCTGGAAATTCTCCGGCCAGCTGTCGGGCGTTATCAGATCCGCCGGCAATGGCGCCGCCGCTGCCACTACTGGCGTGGGCTCCGGCTCCGGCATCACAGGCGCCAGCGCAATCCTGTCCGGCACGCTCAGCGGTGCGGTGGGCCCGGGCACGGCCGGTGCGGAATCCGTGACGGCGCGCTGGCGCAGCTCAGGCCCCGACGCCGGCCCAGACCCGGATTCAGGTGCCGGATCAGGCCGTCCCGGCGCCCTCCGATCGAACCGCGAGGGCTGCCGTTCCTGCTCTGGTGCCTGGGACACACTGCCAGTCGAGGACTGGGCGCCTGCTTCGGCCCGCCGGGGGACCGGCGGGCCCTCAGGCTTTTTTGCCGGGCTGGTCTCCGCCGGTGCTGCCTGGCTCGCGCCGTCACCGTCCGGGCGGAACACCAGCATGCGCAACAGGGCCATCTCCAGCCCGGTGCGCGGATCGGGTGCCAGGGGCAGATCGCGGCGGGCGTTGAGGCCCAGCTGGTAAAACAACTGGGCGTCCTCCGCCGTCAGTTGCGCCGCCAGCCCGCGCACCTCATCCGCATCCCCCATGCTGTTGTCCACCGCCTCCGGCAGCGCCTGCGCCAGCGCCACGCGGTGCAGCAGAGCCAGCAGCGCTTCAAGTATGCCCGCGTAGTCCACTGCCTGCTCCGCCAGCGCGGTCACTGTCGCCAGCAGCGCCTCGGCATCCTGTGCCGCCAGGGCCTGCAGCAGGCGGTGTACGCTGCCGGTATCGACGCTGCCCAGCATGGCGCGCACGTCGTCGTCGCGGAGCTTGCCGGAGCCGAAGGCGATGGCCTGATCGGTCAGACTCAGGGCGTCGCGCATGCTGCCCTGGGCGGCGCGCCCCAGCTGCCACAGCGCCGGCTCGTCGTAGCTGATCATCTCCGCGTCGAGCACGTGGCGCAGGTGGTCCACGATGCGCTCGGGGGTCATGTTCTTCAGGTTGAACTGCAGGCAGCGCGACAGCACCGTGGCCGGCAGCTTCTGCGGGTCGGTGGTCGCCAGCAGGAACTTCACATGGGGCGGCGGCTCTTCCAGGGTCTTCAGCAGGGCATTGAAGCTGTGGGTGGAGAGCATGTGCACTTCGTCGATCAGGTAGACCTTGTAGCGCCCTGCCGTGGGGGCGTACTGCACGTTGTCCAGAAGCTCCCGGGTGTCCTCGACCTTGGTGCGCGACGCCGCATCCACTTCGATCAGGTCGACAAACCGTCCCTCGCTGATTTCACGGCAGGCACCGCACTGGCCGCAGGGCTCCGAGGAAACGCCCACTTCGCAGTTCAGGCAGCGCGCGAGTATCCGTGCAATGGTGGTTTTGCCCACCCCGCGGGTACCGGTGAACAGGTAGGCGTGGTGCAGGCGATCATGGTCCAGGGCGTTGACCAGGGCGCGCAGCACATGCTCCTGGCCCACCAGTTCGCGGAAACTTTTGGGGCGCCATTTGCGCGCCAATACCTGATAAGTCATGGGCTGGTTCGACGGTCCACGCGGATTGAGCAGGCAAGGATACAGCAAACAGTAAAATAGCGGCGGGAAGCTGCTTCACACTCATGCAATGCGTGCCACGCCAGAGCCGGCGGGGTCGCAGACGGGAAGACGGGCGAAAACAGACGCGGGACCAAAGGCTGAAAACAGGGACAGGGAACTTAGGGTGGCAGACCCCGCCAGCCACACCCCGGCACACAAATCAGTAACTACCGTTGCTCCCTTCCGGGCCTGGCGGGGTTCGCTACCTATTGTTGCGAGGGGACCGGCGGAGCTGCCATAACGCGCAGCATCTATCGAGCCACAGAGCAGCGCATTGTGCGGAAATCGGCGCGGCCATGCAAGCGCCCCGCAGCCCAGGCTGCCAGGGGCCTCTGAAGCGAGCGCCTCCGAAGGGCTGCTGCCCGCGTCAGCGCTTCCCTGCAGACTGTCAGCGGGCTGCCTGGGAGCCGGGCGGAAATTTGGCCAGCAGCGCCGATACCAGCTCCGTAATGTACAGGTCGCGCTCCTGCGGCGTCTTGAAGTTCGGCAAACGGCGACTCACCACACCGCGCCAGAACAGGCGCTTGTCATCGGGGCGCACCATATCCAGCATCAGCGAACCCTCGGTGTACTGGCGCACCCGGACTTCATTGCCCCAGCCCGGGTAGCCGTAGCCACCGTAGCCATAGGGCCCGTAGCAGTGCCAGCAGGGGTAGTAGCCGAAGTTGCTGTAGAAGGTGTCGATGTCGATCTTTTCCTGGCTCTCGGCGTACCAGTTCACCAGAAAATCAGCCTGGGCGGGATCGTCAACCAGGGCCATGCCGCGGGCTGCCAGCTGTTCGTTGACCGCGCGGCGCACCCGCGCGTCCAGCAGGTCGTTGCGCAGCATGGAGCGCGCCTCGGTCGTGATGGGTACCCAAGCATAGCGCTGCAGCGTGCTGA
>JAVEVZ010000280.1:0-4034 GCA_034004805.1 Spongiibacteraceae bacterium
CACGTTGTGGGGAGTGGCAAAGAACACCACATCGCAGCGCCCCAGCACCTCGACATCCGGCGCCGTAAACGCCAGGTCCACATGGCCGCGCAGGTTGGGGTAAAGCTCAGCAATCTTTACTCCCTGTTCGGCGCGCGAGGTAATCACCTCCACCGAGACTTCCGGATGCGACGCCAACAGGCGCAACAGTTCGACACCGGTATAGCCCGTGCCACCTACAATACCCACCTTGATCACGTTCGCTCTCCGCCCCATGCTCTGCTTGGATTGTCAGGCCCCTGAGCCCGGCCCCTATGATAGGCCAATGCCCCGCCGCTTGGCAGACTGACATCCCGCGCGCCGCAGTCGGGCTGATGGCGGCGAGACCCCGGTCACAGTGCAGACAGACGCAGTATTGCGCTACACCGCGCCCGGGCCTCGCCGCCCGCTGAAAGGTGTTTGCTCGGCCATCAGGGCCGCACAGGAGTGGCCGAAAAGGCGGGCCGAATTAGCATGAATGCGCATTCCGAGACCGATTTAAATGCTGCACTGGCGGCGCAAACCGTTTATCAACGGCTGGCTGCGGCTACCATACGCCGCCGAGGGGCAGTCGGCACTGCCACTGTCACAACCATCACCGTTGGGGAAATCCTGCCCATGCTGTGGATCAAGGCTCTGCATATTATTTTTGTCGTCTGCTGGTTCGCGGGGCTCTTCTATCTGCCGCGCCTGATGGTCTACCACGCGTCCAGCGCCGACCCCGCAACCCGCGATACGCTGCTGGTGATGGAGCGCCGCCTGTACCGCTTTACCACCCCGTTTGCGGTGCTCAGCATCGGCCTGGGGCTCTGGCTTGCCGTCGATCAGTGGGCGTACTATCGCCAGGCGCCGTGGTTTCACGCCAAGCTGGGGCTGGTGGCACTGCTGGTGGTCTACCACGGTTACTGCGGGCGCTTGCTGGCGGCATTGCGCCGCGGCGAGACACCGCGCAGCCCCCGTTTCTACCGGGTCATCAACGAGCTGCCGGTCCTGATACTGTTTGCAGTGGTGATACTGGTCGTAGTGCGGCCCTTTTGAACGGAATCCGGCATGAACGAACACGCGATAGACAAGCCTGTGGTGCTGGCGGTCAACAGCAATGACCCCACCGGGGGCGGCGGCATCGCCGCCGATATCGAAACCATGGCCAGTATCGGCTGCCACTGCGCGCCGGTGATCTCGGCAATCTGCGCCCGCGACACCACCGGCATCAAGGATCGCCAGGCGCTGGATGCCGCCACCCTGGTGGCACAACTGCGCTCCGCCCTGGAGGACATGCCGGTGCGCCTGGTGAAGATCGGGGATGTCGGCAGCGTCGCCAATGCCGAGGCTCTGCACACCGTGCTGACGGATTACCCGCAATTGGCGATCGTGCTGGATCCGGTGCTGAGCGCCGAGCCGGACGCCGATCCGACACTGACGCCCCAGGCAGACGGTACCGCCATGGTTCAGGCCACCCGCATGCTGCTGCAGCCGCTGGCCACGGTCACCGTGCTGAGCCACCGGCAGCTGTGGCAGATGGCGGCCCAGGCCGACGCGATCGGCGCCTGCGCCCAGGCGCTGCTGCAGTTCGGCGGCGACCATCTGCTGATTACTGGTCAGGGCGGCAGCGGCGGCCGCCACCTCAACCAGCTGTTCACCCTGCGTGGCCTGAGTCGCAACTACGAATGGACTCAGCACCCCGGGGACTTCCACGGCGCGGGCAGCACCCTGTCGGCAGCGCTGGCGGCTTATCTGGCCCACGGCTTCAGCCTGCCGGAAGCCGTCAGCCAGGCCCAGCAGTTCACCTGGGAGGCGCTCGCCTGCGCGCACCGGGTCGGCATGGGCCGCAAGCTCCCGGACCGCCTGCACTGGAGTCGCCGCCAGCGCTGAGACTTGCGCCCGCGGTGGATATCCGCGCGGCGGGCCCCGATAATGGCGCGCTCACGTTTCCAGGTTGATGCCCCATGAATCGATCCCAAGCCCTGTTCGAGCGCGCCAACCGCAGTATACCCGGCGGCGTCAATTCGCCGGTGCGCGCCTTCCGCGCGGTGGGCGGCACCCCGGTATTTATTGAACGCGCCGAGGGCGCCTACCTGTTCGACGCCGACGGCAAACGCTATATCGACTACGTGCTGTCCTGGGGGCCCATGATCCTGGGCCACGCCCACCCGGCGGTGCTGGAGGCCGTGCGCGCGCAACTTGCCAACGGCCTCAGTTTTGGCGCGCCCACCGAACTCGAGATACTGCTGGCGGAGCGGCTGTGCGCGATCATGCCGGGCATGGACCTGGTGCGCATGGTCAACTCCGGCACCGAGGCGACCATGAGCGCGATCCGCCTCGCCCGGGGCTACACCGGCCGCGACACCATCATCAAGTTCGAGGGCTGCTACCACGGCCACTCCGACTCGCTGCTGGTCAAGGCCGGTTCCGGGGCCCTGACCCTGGGTGTGCCCAGTTCGCCGGGGGTGCCCAAGGCGCTGGCGGACCACACGGTGACCCTGACCTACAACGACAGCGCCCAGGTGGAGGCCGTGTTCCGGGACATCGGCGAGCAGGTAGCCTGCGTGATCGTCGAGCCGGTGGCGGGCAATATGAACTGCATACCACCCCGGCCCGGCTTTCTCGAAACCCTGCGCGCGCAGTGCACCCGCTACGGCGCGGTATTGATCATCGATGAGGTCATGACCGGGTTTCGCCTGGGCCTCACCGGCGCCCAGGGCCACTACGGTATCGAGGCCGACCTCACCTGCCTGGGCAAAGTGGTGGGGGGCGGCCTGCCGGTCGCCGCGTTCGGCGGCAAGCGCGCCATCATGGAGCAGATCGCACCGCTGGGGCCGGTCTACCAGGCCGGCACCCTGTCCGGCAATCCGCTGGCCATGGCTGCGGGACTGGCCATGCTCGACGCCATCAGCCAGGACGGCTTTTATGCGCCGCTGTTCGCCAGGACCGCAGCGCTGTGCGACGGTCTGCGTGAGCGGGCCCGGCAGGCCGGCGTGCCCTTTACCACCAACCACGCGGGCAGCATGTGGGGCGGGTTCTTTACCGACGCCGACACGGTCAGCAACTACCAGCAGGTAATGGCCTGCGACACCCAGCGCTTCAACCGCTTTTTCCACGGCATGCTGCAGGAGGGCGTGTACCTGGCACCGGCCTCCTACGAGGCGGGCTTTATGTCCAGCGCCCACAGCGATGCCGATATCGAAACCACGCTGGATGCCGCCGCGCGCGTGTTCAGCCAACTGTGAGATTGCCATGATCAGCCGCGCCCCCTACCCCGCCACCCGCATGCGCCGCATGCGCGCCGATGCGTTCTCCCGGCGCCTGATGCGCGAGACCCGGCTCACGGTAGATGACCTGATCTACCCCATGTTCGTACTGGAAGGCCGCGACCAGCGCGAGAGCGTCGACGCCATGCCCGGCGTGGCGCGGCTGTCCATCGACCTGCTGTGCCGCGAGGCTAAGCGCCTCCACCATCTGGGCATTCCCGCCATCGCACTGTTTCCGGTTACCCCGCCCTCGGCCAAGAGCGACGACGGCCGCGAAGCCTGGAACCCCGACGGCCTGGCCCAGCGCGCGGTCAAGGCCCTCAAGGACGCGGTGCCGGAGTTGGGCGTCATCACCGACGTGGCCCTGGACCCGTTCACCACCCACGGCCAGGACGGCCTGGTGGACGCCAGCGGCTATGTGCTGAACGACGCCAGCGTCGACGTGCTGGTCAAGCAGGCCCTGTCCCACGCCGCGGCCGGCGCCGATGTGGTGGCGCCGTCGGACATGATGGACGGCCGCATCGGCGCGGTGCGCAGTGCGCTGGAAGCCGAGGGCCATATCAACACCCGCATCCTCGCCTACTCGGCGAAATATGCGTCCAGCTACTACGGCCCGTTCCGCGACGCGGTGGGCTCGGCGGGCAGCCTCAAGGGCGGCAACAAACACAGCTACCAGATGGACCCGGCCAACAGCGACGAGGCGCTGCACGAAGCCGCACTGGATCTCGCCGAAGGCGCCGACATGCTGATGGTCAAGCCGGGCATGCC